>CAZDFZ010000252.1:0-2535 GCA_964504855.1 uncultured Aliarcobacter sp. | reverse complement strand
ATTGATCAATTTTTCCAAACAACTTTAAAAATAGGAACTATAGTAGAAGCGGAAGAAGTACCTAAATCTGCAAAACTTTTAAAACTTCAAGTTGATTTAGGTGAAGGAAGAAATAGACAAATTCTTGCTGGAATTAAAGAATATTATAGTGCAGAAGAATTAGTTGGAACTCAAGCTTGTGTTGTTGCAAATTTAAAACCTGCAAAATTAATGGGAATGTTAAGTGAAGGTATGTTGATGGCAGCAAAAGATGAAAACGGGCTATCACTTTTAAGACCACAAGCTCCTAAAAAATCTGGAACAAAAATAAGCTAGTGCAAATATCATCTATTTTAGATATTGTTGATGGAAAATTATTAAATTCTCCATCAATTTCTTTTATATACTCAATAAAAACTAATGCAAAAAAAGTAAAAGAAGGTGATTTATTTATCGCTAAAGATTCAAATAATATTGAGTTAGCAATAAAAAATGGTGCCTTTGCAATAGTTATAGAAGAGAATTTTCCAATCATTGATAATGAAATAGCATGGATAAAAGTAGAAAATATTGAGAATATCATTATTAAATTAATCCGATATAAATTATCAATAGTAAATTTAAAAGCCTATTTTTGTGATAAACCAACATATCAATTATTGAAAATTTATTCAAATTATTTTTCGAAAGATATCAAATTAATTCCAAATAAATTAGAAAATTTATTTAAAAATATTGATGAGATTGAAAATGAAAATACAATAATTTGCTCTAACAGTGAGATTTTAAATAAAATTTATCCTCAAAATAAAAATTTTAATGAACTAACTACTAAATTAGAAATACAAAATTTAATTGAACACTCACTATTTGAAACTTCTTTTTCTTATAATGATGTATATTTCTCTAAATTAAAAATATCTAGCTTATATTTAGCACAATTTCTTAGAATTTATAATTTTTTAAATACTGCTATAGATTTAGGAAAAATAAAGCAATTCAATAATCTAAAACCTATTTTTATTGACAAAAATCTGAATTTAATTGAATTTGGTAAAAGTGACAAATTTATCATTTGTCAAGATATAAAGGATTTATATGAATATGAAATTTTATATCTAAAAATTAAATATAAATATGCAAAAACTATCTTTTTAACATCAAAATATTGTGAATATTTAAAAGAAGATGAACAAATTATTTTGACAAACTTAGATGAATTAAAACCTATATTAAGAAAATTAAAGTTTAATGCTGTATATTTAATAGGATTTAATTACAACCAAGTTCAAGAGCATCTTTTAAAAAGTGAAACTCTTCTAACTCTTTTCTAAAAATTAATAAACCATTCCAAAAGAACTTATTACTTTTCCCAAAATTTCTAATTCATTTTTATTTAAAATTTGAGATGGATAATCTTTATTATCAGAAATAATATCTAATTTCCCATCAACTCTTCGTTGAATTCTTTTTACAAATAGTCCATGAATTGTTGTAAATGCATAAATTCCATCTCTTGCTATATCATTTTTTGTTTTATCAATAAATATTATATTATCTGTGTTTAAAGTTGGTTCCATAGAATCTCCAACAACATTTATTGCATCAATATTTTTTAAATTTTCTTTTCCACCTAGCATACTTACAAAATATGGTGGTAATTGTAATGATTCATAATTATCTTCACTTTCATAAGCACCTCCTCCAGCACTTACACTCACTGCTGGATAATATTTAATCCAATATTTATCAGTTGTGTCAATTAATGAATCTGGATTTTGATCATATAAAAGCCAATTAATTGATATTTTCTTTTTTGCACAAAAATTTAAAATATTTGAAAATGGAATTTTTCCTCGATTTTTCATTGTTGCAAAGTTTGCCTGACTTAATTCAAGAGAATTTGCAACATCTTTATCGAAAACTTTACCATCTTTTCCATCTGTACTTAGTATATCTTTTAGCTTTTCAATAATTTCATCAACTATCAACATAATCTACCCTTGTAATATATTTTCATAATTATATTACAAAATGAAATATTTTTCAAGATATTTTATTAAATACTATAGAATTTGAAATATTTTAAATAAAAAGGATTAAATATGAGAAGAAATATAATAATTAATAAGAATAAAGTTATTAATTTATTAAAAAGAATTGACACCTTAATTTATGAATTTGGAGACAAAATATTATAAGCTAAATTCTAAAATTTAGCAAAAATTGAATAATTTATAAATATTAATAAAGCAATTTTTTTATATTATTACATTGATAATAACAGATGGTAACCATTGGAGAATATTATGGAAATAAACTTGATAGAATTACTATTAATAGGCATAGGAATAGTATTTATATACTTACTATTATCAGTATATAAGACTCAAAGAGAAATATTAGAAAAACTTTCTCTTCAAGAAAAAACACAACCTCAAGCTATTAAAGAGGATGTGCAACCTCAAACTATTAACGTAGTAATAGAAGCGAATGCAGTTAATACTGATGCTGCAAAAATAGCAGCTGTAATAGCAGCTGTACAACATCATACAA
>CAZDFZ010000251.1:0-2547 GCA_964504855.1 uncultured Aliarcobacter sp. | reverse complement strand
AATTGAAATATTTTGTTTAGGATTCATAGCATAAATCATAAATCTATTTCCAGGATAAATAATTTCTTCATTTCTATAATCTAATATTAATAGATTATCTTTTACAATTGTGACATTTTTTAGTTGTTCTTTAAACTCTTTCTCATATTTAAAATATAAATCTACTCTTTCTTTTACATCTACCAACTCAATTATTTCATCAATATTATGCTTTGCCAAATATTTTATTAAATCCATTAGTAGTTGTTGATTTGTAATTTTAAAATCTTTAAATCGTCCAAGACCTGTTCTTGAATCCATAATAAAACTTAATAAAGACCATCCTCTTGGTTCTAAAATATCATCAATATTAAAATCAGCAGAATCAGCTTTATTCGCACCATTCATCATAGCGGTAAAATACCCAGGAAATGTATTATCTCCATCATAATAATCATATATAACTTGGGCTGCACTTGGAGAATTTGAATCAATAATATGATTATCTTTTTTTTCATTTCTAAGAGTTTCTGAAAAATGGTGATCAAAAACTAAATAAGCATTTTCTACATATGGAAGATTTGCTATTATATCATTTGAAGAAACAGTTAGTTTTCCATCTTGAACATCTTTTGGATGGGCAAATACAATTTCATCTATTATCTCTAAATAACTGAGTAAAGTTCCACATACTAATCCATCCATATCACTTCTAGTAATTAGTCTATATTTTTCATTCATAATTATTACCTAAAAAAATTTAAAGTGATAATAACATAGTAAAATAATAACCAAGTTTAAAAATATTTTATAAAAAAGAGAGTAAGAGAGCTTTCGCTCTCTTATTTGTTAATATATTTAACGATTAAATCGCCCATTTGTGTAGTATTTAAAACTTCTTTAGCATCAAAAGAAGCTAAATCTTTTGTTCTATAACCATCTTTTAACGCATCTTTTATTGCATTTTCAATGATGTCAGAAGCTTCAGATTCATTAAGTGAATATTTAAGCATCATAGAAGCACTTAAAATTGTAGCTATTGGATTTGCTATACCAAGTCCAGCAATATCAGGTGCAGAACCATGAATTGGCTCATAAATTGCAGTTTTATCACCAGTTGAAGCTGATGGTAATAATCCAATTGAACCAACAACCATAGAAGCTGTATCAGATAAAATATCTCCAAAAATATTTCCAGTTACAATAACATCAAATTGTTTTGGATTTCTTACAAGTTGCATAGCAGCATTATCAACATACATGTGAGATAATTCAACATCTGGATAATCTTTTGATAACTCATTCATAGTATCTCTCCATAATTGAGACACCTCTAAAACATTTGCTTTATCAATTGAACCCACTCTTTTACTTCTTTTTCTAGCCAGTTCAAATGCTTGTTTTCCAATTCTAATAATTTCTGGTTTTGTATAAACCATTGTATTAAATGCTTTAAAACCATCATTTTCTCTAGGTTGCCCAAAATAAATTCCACCAATAAGCTCTCTAACTACCATAATATCACAACCTTGAATTACTTCAGGTTTTAGAGTTGAAGCATTTACTAATTCATCATAAACAATAGCTGGTCTTAAATTAGCATAAACACCCATTGCTTCTCTAAATTTTAAAAGCCCTGTTTCTGGTCTTAAATCTCTTGGTAATGTATCCCATTTTTCTCCACCAATTGAACCAAATAAACAAGCATCAGAATTCAAAACACCTTCAACTGTTTCTGTTGGAAGAGGAACTCCAGTTGTATCAATGGCAATTCCACCCATTAAATATTCTTTATAATTTAATGTAAATCCACATTTTGAAGAAACAGCATTTAATACTTTTATAGCTTCATCAACAATTTCAGGACCTATTCCATCACCTTTTATAACTGAGATATTATAATTTTTCATTATTTTGCCTTTTTCATTTCTTCTATAGCATAATTTATTAATCCACCAGATGCAATTAATTCTTGCATAAATGGTGGAATAGCTATAAAATCATAAGTTTTATTTGTTGTATTATTTGTAATTTTTCCATTATCTAAGTCAATTGAAATTTCTTCACCTTCTTTTATTTCTAATGATTCAGGTAATTCAAAAATTGGTAATCCCATATTAAAAGCATTTCTATAAAAAATTCTTGCAAACGATGGAGCAACAACGGCTGCAACTCCAGCTGCTTTTAGAGCTATTGGTGCATGTTCTCTACTTGAACCACAACCAAAATTTTCTCCAGCAACTATAATATCGCCTCTTTGTAATTTTTTAGGAAATTCAGGGTCTGCGTCTTCCATTACGTATTTAGCTAAATGCTCAGGATCTGAACTATTTAAGTATCTTGCTGCAATAATAACATCAGTATCTATATTAGCCCCAAAATTCCATACTTTTCCAGTAATTTTATTCATATTCTATGTCCTTGAATTTAATAAATTTTAAAACTCATTAAATAAATATTTTCAAAAAAAATGCATTTTATCTAATTTTTTAGTAAAATTTGTTTAAATCTTACTTTTTTAATTAAATGTTTAACTAATTTGGGTATAATATCCGACCATCTTAAAAG
>CAZDFZ010000250.1:0-2584 GCA_964504855.1 uncultured Aliarcobacter sp. | reverse complement strand
TTACTAACTTGATTAATATCAAAAAAATAAAAATAAATTGTAATACCTGACTTAGGTCACAACTTTTTTTTTATGCAATGTATATAATAACTTAAGTTAAAAATCGAGATAATCAAAAACACCTATAAAATTTTATTTCAAATTATTTTCTCGATTTTTGACAATAAAATATTTTTATATTGAATTAAAAGTATGTTTTTCCCATGAAATAAATGCCCATACTATATAATTTGGATTGTTTTGGAATTTATATGTAGTTTCAAAATAATCTTTTAAGATTTTTTCTTCTTCTCTATTTAGTGTACCTAAACTCCAAGATATTTTTTCTACAAATTCATCGGCACTAAAACTACTTAATTTATTATTCTCGCTTTTTATAAAATCTACTTTGGCATAAATACCCATATCATGTAAAATATTTAATAGATAAATATAATCTGGTTTTGGATAAATTTCTCTTTTAAGCTGATTTAGAATCTCTTTATCAACGAAGCTTCCACCAACTTTTGTAGTTAAGTAAATTCTTTTATTTGCTTTTGAATTTAATTTTAAAATAGCTTCTTTTATATTTGTTACTTCCATAGAACGAGATGCAACAACTATATCAGCATTTGGTACATCATTCCAATTATCATACCAAGATTTATGAATTGTTTTTACATTGAAAATAGAGTTGGTTTTACAAACATCTTCCACACAATTTAACATTAAATGTGAATAATCAAGGGCATAAACTGTTTCTAACCTTGAGGCAACATTTAAAGCAATAGTTCCAGGTCCACAACCAATATCTAATAAAGATTTACAGTTAGAAAAATCAATTTTTTCAATAAATTCTTTAGTATAAACGCTATTTTGTACATTTATACTCATATTTTTTGCTTTTTTATCCCAATCACTACTACTTTTACTTTTGAAAGTTGATTGTTCCATTTGTTGCATATAAAGTTCAGTAAAATCAATTTGTTTTAAATTAGTATTTATTAAAGCCATTGTATTTCACCATTTATTTATTAAAATATATTTTATCTATAGTCGTTTTTGTATTCTACATAGTGAGCTGCATGGGCTATTAATTTATCCACATCTTCTTGTGATAATTCTTTAACAACTTTAGCAGGGCTTCCCATAATTAAACTTCTTGGTGGAAATACTTTTCCTGAAGTTACAAGTGAATTTGCTCCAACGATACTTCCTTCTCCTATAACTGCACCATCTAAGATAGTTGCACTCATACCAATCAGACAATTATCTTCAATTTTACATCCATGAAGCATAACTTTATGACCAATAGTTACATTATCACCAATAATTGTTTGAGTATTTGTATCTGTATGAATCATTGATAAATCTTGAATATTTGTATTTTTACCAATCACAACTTTGTTTACATCAGATCTAATTACACAATTAAACCAAACAGATGAATCCTCACCAATAGTAATATTTCCAATTAAATCAGCACTTGGCGCAATCCATGCACTTGGATGAATATTTGGGTAAAACTCTTTAAATTTTAAAATCATAGCTTCTCTCCTTAGCTTATTTGAAATTATTATATCTTTTGAGATTAAAAATAGCAATAAAAAAAGGTGACTCTACAAAGAGCCACCTTTTTGAAAGAGTAATTAATAAATTAATTATTCTCTATTTTGATTTTTACCAGCAATAATAAATCTTAAAGCATTTAATCTAATAAAACCTTCTGCATCTTTTTGGTTGTAAACTTCATCTTTTTCAAATGTAGAATATGCATCATTGTATAGAGATTTTTTAGATTCTCTACCAACAACAGATACATTTCCTTTATAAAGTTTGATTTTTACATTTCCTTCAACATGTTTTTGGCTTGCATCAATAGAAGCTTGTAACATTTCTCTTTCTGGAGAGAACCAATATCCTTGATAAATTAATTTAGCATATCTAGGCATTAATTCATCTTTTAAGTGAGCTGCTTCTCTATCAAGTGTAATTGATTCTATTGCTCTATGAGCTTTTAATAAAATTGTTCCACCTGGTGTTTCATAACAACCTCTAGCTTTCATTCCAACATATCTATTTTCAACGATATCAACTCTTCCAATACCGTGTTTATTTCCATATTCATTTAATTTTGCAAGTAATGTTGCAGGCGACATTTCAACACCATTTAATGCAATAGGATCTCCATTTTTATAAGTTAATGTTAAATATTCAGCTTGATCTGGAGCATCTTCAGGTGCTGTTGTCCATAACCACATAGAATCTTCTGGCTCATTAGCTGGATTTTCTAAATGTAATCCTTCATAAGAAATGTGTAAAAGGTTTGCATCCATTGAATATGGGCTTGCTTTTGGATTTCCATTTTCATCAACATGTTTTTGAGCAATTTCAATTCCATTTTTTCTAGCATATTCAAGTAAGCTTTCTCTTGAATTTAAATCCCATTCTCTCCAAGGTGCAATAACTTTAATATCAGGTCTTAAAGCTAAAGCTCCAAGTTCAAATCTTACTTGATCATTACCTTTTCCAGTTGCTCCATGTGAAACTGCATCTGCACCTGTTTGATTTGCAATATCTATTAATTTTTTTGCAATTAATGGTC
>CAZDFZ010000249.1:0-2588 GCA_964504855.1 uncultured Aliarcobacter sp. | reverse complement strand
TTTACAAATGATGGAGCTGATTATTTTAATGGAACTTATGATGAGTTTTTAGAAAAAATTGGTTGGGATGAAGATGATACAGTGGAGCAAAAGAAACCAAAAGATAAGCCAAAAGTAAATAAAAAAGAGAGTAAAAAAATTCGAGCTGCAATTGTTGCTGAAAAATCTAAAGCTACTGCACCAATAAAAAAACAGATGCAAGAATTAGAAGAGCAAATTGAAAAACTAGAAGATGCACTTGAAGATGCAAGGGTAAAATTATCAAGAGATATTCCAAAAATCGAAAAAGATATAGAAGATAAATTTGCTTCATTAGAAGCTTTACAAACTAAACTTGATGTTATGAACAAAGAGTTTGAAATAAGAATGAACGAAGCATAAAACTCCAAAATAAAGAGCTTTTGCTCTTTATTCAATTTCCCAAATAATTTAATTTTTAATCCATATATTTATATATAATTTATTTACATGATTTAATTATTTTACTTATTTTAGTTATAATAAAATATAATTTTGTATAATTAAATGTAATATTTATAAATATTTATAAATCTTTTTTAGTAAAGTTGTCTTTTCTAAAAAATCTGTTGTATAATAAATTAGTAAGAAAATAAGATAGTGAAGAGTAAAAATGGAAAATAATGTTTTAAAATTAATTAGAGAATCAGGCTCAACGGGTCCAAAGTATGAAAGCTTAGTGAGAATTTTTAATTTATATGAACAATTACAATATGCTACAAATATAAAACATCTTGCTCAGGATATATATTATTGGTTAAATAGAGAATATAAAATCGATAATATTATTTTTACATTATTTAATATTAATAAAAATGAAAAAGAAGATATTTTCACTGAAGGTGAACATTTTTATTTAGACGATGAATTTTCTAATTTTTTTATTATTAATACAGATACAAGTATAAATGCAACTATTTCTTTTAGAGCTATTTCAAAAGTTCATAATAAAATAATTGAAGATCAGTATTATATTATTGATGCTGCTTTTAATCTTATTGCACCAATGGTTCAAAATGGTATTTTAAAGAAAAACTATGTTGAATCTTCATCTATAGACTCAGTTACTAATGTGTATAACAGAAGTTATTTAGTAGAACATTTAAATAGACATTTAACATTAACTAAGAATGTTCATTCTCAAATATATTTTTTAATGATAGGAATAGATCATTTTAAGGCTGTTATAGATGAATTTAATCATGATATTGGAGATACAGTTTTAATTGAACTTGCAAAAGTAATTCACTCAAATATCAGCCAATTTGATATGGTTGGAAGATTAACAGGAGATGAATTTTTAGTAACTTTATTGAGTATGGAATATGAATATGAAGTTTATTCAATAGCTCATAAAATAATTTCAGATTTTGCACAAACAGAAATTATTGTTGATGAAAAAACAAATCAAACTTTGAAAAAAACAATTTGTATAGGTTTAGATAAACATGCAATTATTGATGAAAAAGATATAAATGAAACTATAAAGAATGCAGATATTGCTCTTTATGAAGCAAAAAATAAAGGAAGAAGTACTTTATTTAACTATAAAGATTTAAGAAATGAAGATACTGTAGATTTATTTTAACAGATTATAAAGAAGTAATAATTGGGAAATAAACCTTTTCATATTGATTCTAATATTTTAAAAAATAAAAAAGCAAATACTAAAGTAGTAAAAAAAAATAATCAAAAAAAAACTCAAAAAAATGCAAAATTTCTATTTTTATTGATAATAGTAGTACTATTGATAGGTGTTGCGTTTTTAATTAAGAATTTCACAGAAGATTTAGTTAAAAACTTTTCTGATGGGAAAATTATTGTTTGTAAAGATAGATTAGTTTCAAAAGAATTAGGTTATTTGTATAATAAAAATGAGAATGCTTTCGTAAATAAGAAAGATGGTTTATTTTTTAATGTTTATTATTGTTCTAATTTTGATAAATAATCATATTTCTAAAACTAAATAACTTTTATATTTATACAGTAAAACTAGCAAAAGCAGCCTCAATACTTGGAATATTTTTATAGTGTGTTTTTGTTAATCTTACATTTCTTGTTTTTAAATCACAAATTGCTATTCTAAAATTAGATCCAATAAATGGCTCTACTACACAAATAATTTTATCTTCAATTTGTCTTGTTGTATAAATTGTCCCTTGTAAATCTGAAAAAAAGTATTTTGGATAGCTTAATGGAGTTATTTCCACAATATCTATTGATTCTTGGTCTTCAAGTGTTTGCATTATGTCCATAGCATCTTCGTAACTATCAAATTGAATACACCAATCATCAAATTTTTTATTGAAATGTTGTAAGTCCTCATCAAGAAAACCACCAGCTAAAGATTGTAAAGCAAAAATAGACACAAAAACACCTTGAAATATATAATTTTGAAAATTGATTCTAGCATATTAAGGTATTTGTTAAAATTAAATTAACATCATCTTTATACTTATATCAGTAAAATAAGTCCAAATATTAGGTGTTTGGAGTTATTAAAGTGCAGTTGAGAATTTTTTATGATTATAAAATAGATCTTATTTTTTAACAAAATTACTTAAAAATAG
>CAZDFZ010000248.1:0-2595 GCA_964504855.1 uncultured Aliarcobacter sp. | reverse complement strand
CATATCTGCTTGAAATAATAAAATCTGATAAGAAAAATTATGATAATTTCAGAGAAACTGCCATATATGAATTAGGAAAAACATCGTCGGCCGAAGGGCTCGAATGGATGTTTGCAAATGTTGAAAAGCATTTTGCAAATATTAAAAATACAAAAGATATTCCAACTGACATTCATACAATAGAACCTGTACAGGATGGAGAAAAAAGAGCTGTTATAAATAAAGATTCAGCTGTAGAAATGCTTGCAATTACTTATCATATTCCAAATTTTGAACATGAAGATCAAGTTGCTCTATCTGCACTTAGCGAATTTTTGAGTTCAGGTAAAAGTTCTATTTTAGAGAAAAAACTTGTTGATGAAAAAAGATTAGTTAACACTATTTATGCACATAATATGGATTTAAAAGATCCTGGATTATTTATGTTTATGGCAGTTGCAAATGAAGGTATTGATGCTAAAGAAATAGAAAAAGAAATTTTAGATACAATAGAAAAAATAAAAAAAGGTGAAATATCTCAAAAAGATATTGATAAAATTAAAATAAACACTAAAGCTGATTTTATTTTCTCACTTGAAAGTTCATCTGAAGTTGCTTCTATTTATGGATCATATTTTGTAAGAGGAAATATTAATCCTCTTTTAGATTATGAAAAAAATGTTGATAAATTAACAAAAGAAGATTTAATAAACGTTGCAAAAAAATATCTTAACAAAAATAACTCTACAACAGTTATTTTAAAACAGGAACAAAAATAATGGATTATTCTATTAGTAAAACAAAATTTGGAGAAAAACCAGATTTTCAATATCCAAGCCCTCTTTTTTTAAAAGAAATGGGAGAAGAAGGATTAATTAAACTATTTAGTGATTTTTATGATTTACTTGTTGATAGTGATATTGGAAATTTCTTTCCTCAAAATGAGGAAGAATTAAAAAAAGTAAAAGCACATAATGTAAAATTTTTTATTGAAGCTTGTGGTGGAGAGAAGCATTATACAAAAGCTGTTGGACATTTTGATATGTTAAAGACTCATGCAATGTTTTCAATTACAGAAAAAGCTAGACGAGAATGGCTTGGTTGTATGGAAGAAGTTTTAAAAAAAGTTGATATTTCAGATGATGCAAAACAAAGTTTTTGGGACTTTTTAGAGACTTTTTCAAAACATACTGTAAATGTTGATGAGAGATTAGATTTAGAAGATTTAGTAGTAAAAGGATAAGGATTAAGATGGAAATTATTACCGGTGCTATGACAGCACTAATTACCCCATTTAAAAATGGAAAAGTTGATTTAGAAAAATATGAATCTTTAATTAAAAGACAAATTGCTCAAGGTATCAATGCGGTTGTTCCAGTTGGAACAACAGGAGAGAGTGCAACACTTTCTTATAATGAACACAAAGAGTGTATAGAAGTTGCTGTTGCAGCTTGTAAAGGAAGTGGTGTAAAAGTAATTGCTGGAGCTGGTTCAAATGCGACACATGAAGCTTGTGATTTGGCAAAACATGCACAAGATGTTGGAGCAGATGGGATATTATCAATTACTCCATACTACAATAAACCAACCCAAGAGGGATTATACCAACACTATAAAGCAATCGCTTCATGCGTGGAAATTCCATTTATGCTTTATAATGTTCCTGGACGAACAGGTGTTGATTTGTCTGCTCAAACTGCAATTAGATTATTTGATGATGTAAAAAATATTTATGCAGTAAAAGAAGCAACAGGAAGTTTAGAAAGAGCTATTTGCTTAATGTCTCAAAGAAAAGATTTTGCAGTAATATCAGGTGATGATGCTATTGATTTTCCAATGCTTGCAAGTGGTGCAAAAGGTATAATTTCAGTTACAGCAAACATACTTCCAAATCTAAAATCTGCACTTGTAAAAAGTGTTTTTGAAGGAGATTTTGAAAAAGGAAGAAAAATCAATGAAGAGTTATACGAATTAAATTCTGTACTTTTCTGTGAAAGCAACCCAATTCCAATTAAAGCTGCAATGTATATTGCTGGTCTTTTAGATACATTGGAATTTAGGCTTCCGCTTACTGCACCAAGTAGTGAAACAATGAAAAAATTAGAAAAAACTTTAACAAAATATGAGGTAATAAAATAATGAGTAATAATATGCAAGGTAAAACTTTAGTAATTTCAGGTGGTACAAAAGGTATCGGTAAAGAATGCGTTTATAAATTTGCTAGTAATGGTATCAATGTTGCATTTACATACAACTCTAATGGTGAAATTGCTGAAGAGATTTGTAAAGATGTTGAATCTAAATTTGGAGTTAAATGTAAAGCTTATCCATTTAATATTTTAGAGCCTGAAAAATATTCAGAACTATTTGATGAAATTGACAAAGATTTTGATAGAGTTGATTTCTTTATTTCAAATGCTATGATTTATGGAAGAGCTGTTGTTGGTGGATATGGTAAATTTATGAAATTAAAACCAAGAGGTTTAAATAATATTTATACTGCAACTGTAAATGCTTTTGTTTGTGGTGCTCAACAAGCAGCAAAAAGAATGCAAAAAATTGGTGGTGGAGCAATTGTTTCTTTACCATCTACTGGAAACTTAGTTTATATTGAAA
>CAZDFZ010000247.1:0-2597 GCA_964504855.1 uncultured Aliarcobacter sp. | reverse complement strand
AATGGGGTGGATATGGAAATGCTGAAAGAAGAACACAACTTTGGAGACAACAAGTAGTTCCAGTTGGAGATGCAATGTCTGATACATGGCAATGGGTTGAACTTTCAAAAAGATTTACTGTAAAAGATTTATGGGGTGAGCAATCACTTTTAAGTTCAAAAGGTGAAATCAAACTTCCTGATGTTATTGCAGCTGCAAAAGCTATGGGATATAATGAAAATACAACTATGTATGAAATTTTATTTGCAAATAAAAAAGCTAAATCTTACAAAATAGATTTAAAAGATCCTGTTCAAAATGGATATGATAATACTGATGGTTCAGGAGATTCAAGAAAAGTTATTGGTTCTGATGGGAAAGAGTTTAAAGGTTATGGATTCTTTATACAAAAATATCTATTTGAAGAATACGCTGGATTTGGAAGAGGTCATGGACACGATTTAGCTGACTTTGATACTTACCATAAAGTAAGAGGATTAAAATGGCCAGTTGTTGATGGTAAAGAAACTCAATGGAGATTTAATACTAAATATGACCCTTATGCTAAAAAAGCAAGCCCAGATAGCGATTTTGCATTCTATGGAACACTAGCAAAAGAATTAGCACAAGGTGATTTATTAGGTGTTAAAGACGAAACTAAAAAATCATTAAAAAATAAAGCAAAAATCTTTGCAAGACCATATATGGATCCACCGGAAGTTCCAACAACTGAATATCCAGTTTGGTTATGTACAGGAAGAGTACTTGAACACTGGCATTCAGGAACAATGACGATGAGAGTTCCGGAACTTTATAGAGCAGTTCCAGAAGCACTATGTTATATGCATCCAGAAGATGCTGTTACATATGGTGTTAAACAAGGTGCATTATGTTGGGTTGAGTCAAGACGAGGAAAAGTAAAAGCAAGAGTTGAAACAAGAGGAAGAAATAGACCATCAAGAGGTTTAGTGTTTGTACCTTGGTTTGATGAAAAAGTATTTATCAATAAAGTTTGTTTAGATGCAACTTGCCCACAATCAGGTCAAACTGACTATAAAAAATGTGCGGTAAAAATTTACCAAGCATAAGAATAAAGAGAAGAAATGAAAATAGAAAAAAACCTTCCAATAACTGAAAGAAGAAAATTTTTTCTAACAATTGCTAGAGCCACAGGTCTAGCAATTCTTGGAGGTTTAACTTGGAGTGCTTTCGTTAATGAAGTAAAAGCTACTTCATTAATTTTGAGACCTCCTGCGGCACTTAAAGAAGATGATTTTTTAGCAACATGTATAAAATGTGGTATGTGCGTAGAAGCCTGTCCCTTTGATACTTTAAAATTGGCGAAACCAGGTGATAATAAACCTCTTGGAACACCATTTTATATTCCAAGGGAAATTCCTTGTTATATGTGTGTTGATATTCCATGTGTTCCTGTTTGTCCAACAGGTGCTTTGAATATAAAATCAGTACAAAATGAAGAAAAGAAATTAGACATCACAAAAGCCCAAATGGGCGTGGCAGTCATTGATGATAGTTCATGTATCGCTTTTTGGGGTATTCAGTGTGATGCTTGTTATAGAGCATGTCCTCTTTTAGGAAATGCTATTAGTATTGAATATACAAAAAATGAAAGAACGGGGAAACACGCCTTTTTAAAACCAGTTGTTCATACGGATATATGTACAGGTTGTGGATTGTGTGAAAAAGCATGTGTTACGCAAAAAGCAGCGATTTTTGTACTCCCTAGAAATATAGCTTTAGGTAAAGTTGGAGATCACTATGTACAAGGATGGGATAAAAAAGATGAAGAAAGAGTAGAAAATGCTACAAGCACTACTACAAAAACAAAAATAAGCAAAGATAGTGCAGTTGATTCTTTGAATAATGGCAATGATATGGAGAATTTATTAAAATGATAAATAATATTTACAAAAAATATAGATTTCTGATTGCTAGAAGAATCTCTCAAATATCTATTATCGTTTTATATATAATTGCAAACTTGTATGGAATAAATATTTTAATGGGGAATCTAAGTTCTTCATTAGTAGCAAAAACTATTCCATTAAGTGATCCATACGCTGTTTTACAAATGTTTTTTGCAGGTGCAGTTATATCATTTGATATTTTACTTGGAGCTTTTTTTATTCTTATATTTTATATGATTGTTGGAGGTCGTGCTTTTTGTTCTTGGGTTTGTCCTGTAAATATAATTACAGATTTAGCAAACTATTTACGAAGAAGATTTGGATTTAATCAAATCCAAAAGAAACAACCAGCTTCAAGAAATATAAGATATTGGGTAATAGCAATAAGTCTTGTAATATCTTTTTTTATGGGTGTTGCTGCTTTTGAGTTAGTATCTCCTGTTTCTATGGTTCATAGAGGAATCATTTTTGGATTAGGATTTGGCTGGGCTGCAATGCTTGTAATATTTCTTTTCGATTTATTTGTTTTAAAAAATGGTTGGTGTGGACATATTTGTCCTCTTGGTGGATTTTATTCACTAGTTGGAAGATTTAGTTTAATAAGAGTGCATCACAATGCTGATAATTGTACAGCTTGTATGAAATGTAAAGAAGTTTGTCCTGAAAATCAAGTTTTACATATGGTTACAA
>CAZDFZ010000246.1:0-2597 GCA_964504855.1 uncultured Aliarcobacter sp. | reverse complement strand
TAAATAATTTAAGTAGTTTTAGTTTTTCTGAAAAAGAAATGAAATATCTTGAAGAAAAAGATAGTATTACAATGTGCGTACTTCCAAATGCAATGCCATATAGTGATATAAAAGATGATAAATTTACTGGTTTTGTAGCTGATTATATTGCTTTAATTGAAAAAAGAATTAAAAAGCCGATTAAACTAGTTCCTGCAAGCACATGGACAGAGTCTTTAGAACTGGCAAAGGATAGGAAATGTGATATTTTATCTTCTGCATCAGTGACAAAAGATAGAGAAGAGTATTTTAACTTTACTAAATCTTATCTTGAAGTGCCTTTTGTTCTTTTGACAAAAAGTGGAACATCATTTATAAATAATTTATCATCATTAAATAATAAAAAAATTACAGTAGTTGAAAACTATGAAATTTTAAATGTATTAAAAGAAAAATATAAAAATATAGAATTTGTTCCTGTTAAAAATGTAGAAGAAGGGTTAGAAAAAGTTTTAAATAAGGAAGTTTTTGGACATATAGATACTATCTCAACTGCATGGTATAAACTTCAAACAAAATATTTAACACAATTGACATTTTCTGCAAAGCTGGATGAAGTTTCTAATATAGCTATTGCTGTAAGAAATGATGACAATATATTATTTGAAATTTTTCAAAAATCTGTTTTAAGTATTGATGATTTTTTAAAAGAAGAGATTTTGAATAAATGGATTTCAGTAGAGTATAAAAAAGAGTTTGATTATTCATTATTATATAAAATACTAATGATTATTTCTGTAATTTTACTAGCTATTTTATATCGACAAAAACTTTTAAATCGAGTTAATACTCAGTTAAAATCTAAAGTTGAGGAAAAAACAAAAGAATTAGTTGAAATTAATCATGATTTAGAAGAAAGAATAAAAAAAGAAGTAGAGCAAAGTCTTAAAAAAGACAGACTTCTTTCTCAGCAACAAAAAATGGTTTCTATGGGGCAAATGTTGGAAAACATTGCACATCAATGGAGACAACCATTATCATTAATCACAACAAATGCAAGTGCTGTAAAATTAAAAAAACAAATAAATGATCTAGATGATGAATTCTTGAATAATTCTTTAGATTCTATATTAAATACGTCAAAATATCTATCAAACACAATTGACGATTTTAGATATTTTTTCAAACCACAAAAAGAAAAAAGTGATTTTTATTTGGAAAAATGTTGTGCTAAAACTATTGATTTAATCAATTCAAATTTTCTAAATTATGATATAAAAATAATATATAAAATCGAAAATATAAAAGTTTGTGGTTATGAAACAGAATTGATACAAGTATTAATAAATATTTTAAATAATGCAAAAGATGCATTAGTAACTTCAAATAATAGTGAAAAATTTATTTTTATTGATATTTTTAAGAAAGAAGATAAAGCTATTATCGAAATAAATGATAATGCAGGTGGAATAGATGAAAAGATTATTGATAAAGTTTTTGAACCATATTTTACTACAAAACATCAATCACAAGGAACAGGTATAGGATTATTTATGTGTCAAGAAATTGTAACAAAACATATGAATGGTCAAATTTCTATTTCAAATGCAAATTTTGAATTTAATAACAAAAATTATACAGGTGCACTAGTAAAAATAATATTAGGAAATGTTGTAGATGAATAATTTATCTTTATTTATTATGTAATAATCTTTAGATATAATCCAAATAATTAACATATTAGGAATAGTATTGAATTGGTTAGAAATTGATAAAGAACATGTTTGGCATCCTTATAACTCACTTCCTTCAAAAACAAAAATATTACCAGTAAAAAAGACAGATAAAACATCAATTTTTCTAGAAACAGGAGAAGAATTGATTGATGGTATGAGTTCTTGGTGGAGTGCAATTCATGGATATAATAATCCAAAATTAACACAAGCTTTAAAAAAACAAGTTGAAATTATGCCTCATATTATGTTTGGTGGACTTGCCCATGAACAATCGAGTTTATTGGCAAAAAAATTGGCAGATTTAACAGGACTTCATAGTGTTTTTGTATGTGGTAGTGTTTCTGTCTCTGTTTAAGTTGCATGAAAAACTGCAATACGTTATCAAAAAGCAAAAGGTTTACAAAAGTTTAAATTTTTAGCTTTACAAAATGCTTATCATGGGGACACTTTAGGAGCTATGAGTGTTTGTGATCCACAAAATTCTATGCATAGTTTTTATGGTTCATATTTAAGTGAGCATATTTTTACAAAAGCTCCAAAGATAGGATTTGATAGTGATTGCAGTGATGAAATCAAAATTTTAGAAGAAAATTTTGAAAAATATCATAAAGAAATAGCTGGTTTTATAGTTGAACCAATAGTGCAAGGTGCTGGTGGAATGAGAATTTATAATCCACTATTTTTACAAAAAGCAAAAGAATTATGTACTAAATATGATGTTTTACTAATAGCTGATGAAATTGCAACTGGTTTTGGACATACAGGGGTTATGTTTGCAGTTGAACATGCAAATATTAAACCAGATATTATGACTGTAGGAAAAGGACTAACAGGTGGTTATATGACAATGGCTGCGATGATAACTTCAAGAGATGTAAGTGA
>CAZDFZ010000245.1:0-2612 GCA_964504855.1 uncultured Aliarcobacter sp. | reverse complement strand
TGTATGAAATGTAAAGAAGTTTGTCCTGAAAATCAAGTTTTACATATGGTTACAAAAACTTCTATGCCTGTATTAAGCGGTGAATGTACAAACTGTGGAAGATGTGTAGAAGTTTGTGATGATGAAGCTCTTAATTTTTCAATAAAAAATTTAATTAAGGAAAGACAAAATGAAGTTAGGTAAATTAACTTTAGCAGTTACACTAGCAGCATCAATATTAATGGCTGCTAATACAAAAAGCGTTGATGAAAATTCAATTGGTTTAAGAAAAGTTGAACTACTATCAGAAGATAAAGCAGCTCCTTCTGAGACAAAATATGGAACATCTGCACCTATGAGTGGATACAAAATAGATAGAGCATATCAAAATGCACCACCTATGATTCCACATGATGTAGAAGGTTTATTGGAAATTACTCCTGATAATAATGCTTGTATTGGTTGTCACGAAGCAGCAGTTGCACCAACAATGAATGCAACTCCAATTCCACCATCACACTATACAAATTTCAGACCAAAAGTTAAACTTGAAGGTGATAACTTTATCAAAGGTGCTGATAACATGAAAAATGAAACTTCTATTAAAAAAATAGAAACTATTTCAAGTGCAAGATTTAACTGTACAGCTTGTCATGCACCTCAAAGTACTGGTGAATTAGCAGTTGAAAATACATTTAAACCTACTTATACTAGAAAAGATGGTAAATCTCATTCTACTTGGAATGAAGTAATGGATAAAAATTTAGATACATTAAAGCAAAAATAATGAAAAGAAGAGAACTTTTTAGTTCTCTTGTTTCATCTTTTAAAAAAGAAGAAAAACAAGAGAAAATAATCAGACCTCCTTACTATATTGATGAAAATATTTTTTTCAAAAATTGTAAAAACTGTGAAGGCTTATGTGCTACAGTTTGTGAAGAAAATATTATATTTATTCAAGATGATTCTACGCCAAAACTAGATTTAAAAAGTGGAGGTTGTACTTATTGTAATAAATGTGCTATTGCTTGTCCTAATGATGTATTACATATAGAAAATAAAAGAGTTATAGATGCTAAAATAGAAATAGATATATTAAGTTGCTTATCATGGAATAAAACTATGTGTTTTTCTTGTAAAGATCCTTGTTTAGATGATGCCATAGACTTTTTAGCAATGTTTAGACCAAGTATCAATGATAAATGTATATCATGTGGATTTTGTATAAATTCATGTCCAACAAATGCTATTAAGATACTTAGTTAAAGGATTAAAATTATGAATATACTTAAATATCTGTTTTTATTTTTTCTTATTTTTTCACTTTCAAATGCAAAAGATTTAGAGCCTACTTTTTCTTTAAATACAAGTGGTTCTGTTACAGATATTGTTTTTAATGACAACAAACTATTTGTTTCAACAACTGCTTCAAGTCTTGATATTTTTGATATAAAAACAAAAGAAAAAATTGAAACTATTAAAATTTCTAAAATTACTGATTTTACTGGAAATATCATAGAATCAAAAATTTATTGTGTTGATGTTTTAAAAGATAATATTCTTCTTCTTTCACAAGGTGAAAAAGGCGGGAGAAGTATAAATATTTATAAAAATAAACAATTTGAAAAAATTATCGATGATAAAGAAGGTTTATTTATAGCTTGGGCAAAATTTTTGGATGAGAATCATATTATTTATGCTCTTCTTTCAAATCAAATATTTGTTTATGATATAAAAAATAAAAAAACAATAAGTGATGCTCAAGTATCACAGTCAAAATTTTCTAATTTCTCTTTAACTCAAGATAAATCAAAGATTATTGTTGCTGATGAAAGTGGTATTTTAACTATATTTGATACAAAAAATTTAACTATTTTGAAAAAATATAAAGACCAAAATTTAGATAATGTTTTTCAAGTTGATACAAAAAATGATTTAATTATAACAGCAGGGCAAGATAGAAGAGTTGCTATTTATAGCTTAAATGATAAAATCAAATATTTTAAAGAAGCTTCATTTTTAGTTTATAGTGTTGGACTTAGTCCAAGTGGTAAATTAGGAGCTTTTGCAAGTGATGAAGATAATAATGTGACAGTTTTTAATATAAATTCAAAAGAGAATTTATATAAATTAACTAACAACAAAACTACTTTAACAAATATTTTATTTATAAATGAAAATGAAGTATTTGTGACAAGTGATGATAAAAAAATAAACTATTACAAATTTAATTAAAATAAAGGATTTAAAATGAATATCTCAAGTATTATTGTACAAACTGTACCAAAATATATAAATGAAGTTGTTGAAAGCTTAAAAAATTGTGATGTATGTGATTATCATATGCATGATGAAAAAGGAAGAATTATTATAACTATTGAAGGAGAAGGTGTTCAAGAAGAACTTAAAAAACTTAAAGTTATTGAAGCAATTCCTCATGTAATAAGTGCTGATATGCAAATGGCTTATAGTGAAGAAGAGTTAAGTTCTCATCTTCAAGTTTTAGAAAATGCTGATGCTGTTCCAAAAGTTTTAAATGATCCAACAGTTAGTGCTGCTAATATGGTTTATAATGGAGATTTAAAGAAAAAAGATTTAGAAGGTTTTGCTAGAACATTTGATAATACAGGAAA
>CAZDFZ010000244.1:0-2617 GCA_964504855.1 uncultured Aliarcobacter sp. | reverse complement strand
TCCCTGTCATCATAACAGCCATTGCAGCCCCACCCACTGTATTGTTTACAGATCTAAACATAACATCTACACTTGGTTTATGTTGACTAACTTTTTTTGTATCTAAAAGTTTAGTTCTATACTCATTGCCAAACTTTTCAATTGTAAGATGCATGTTTCCAGGAGCCAAATAAGCATGACCTTTTTCAAGTAACATACCATCTTTTGCTTCACAAACTTCTACTTCTGAATTATCATTTAATCTATGTGCAAACGAATTTGAAAAACCATATGGTATATGTTGAGTAATTAAAATTGGAGGTAATCCACTTGGTAATCGTTTGAAAACTCTCAATAATGATTCAACTCCACCCGTTGAAGAACCAATAGCAATTAATCTCATACCAGATAATTTAGCTGCTCTTAACGGAATAACTTCATCTGGATGTACTTTATACTCAATTGTCGATGTTGTCCTTGCAACTTTTGATGTAGATGTTTTTGGTTTTTTAAGTGTATATCTTTTTAAAAGAAAGGTTAAATTTAGTAAAGTATCTTTAATTCTTTCTTGAAAAGAACTCATTGACTCACCCATTTCAGGCTTTGGTACAAATCCTACTGCACCATCATCAAAAATATCATTTCCTCTTACGCCCTCACCTGATATTACAACTGCAGGCATTGGATGTAATCTCATAAGATTTCTTAAAAAAGTAACCCCATCCATTTTTGGCATATTTATATCAATTGTTACTAAATCAGGTTCATATTCTTTTATTTTTTCTCTTGCATCGTAAGCATCAGTTGCTACACAAACCACTTCAAATTCATCAATGGAATTTATCATATCTTTAATAACTCTTCTCATTGATGCAGAATCATCAATTACTAAAACAGTATACACTTATTCTCACCTTTAGTTTTATTTTAGAAAAGTTCAATTTCCATTTCTGGCTCAGCTTCTTTACTAGAAATACCAAACAGTTCCACAGCTCCAGAGTATTCTTTGATAACTGGTGCTTTTGTAATTTCTTGTTGTAATGATTTCTCATCAGATAGAATTTTACTATCAGTTTCAGATTTTTGAGTCACTTTAATAAATGTTTCAAAATCATTAGCTAATAAAATCAATCTACCATGTTCACCACGAGTATGCTCACTAACTAATTTAAATCCTTCTGATTTGCAAAAATCTTTAGCAAATTCTACATTTCTAAATCCAATAGATTGGGCAGAAAAATTAATTTGCATAATATCAGCGCCACCTGATATTTTAGCAACCATATTGTTTTTACTACATCCTAATTTATACATTTCATTTAGCATTGCTTCAACTGAATATAGTCCATATTTCATATCATCATTTGTATTATTAGTTTTTGGTAATAAAAAATGATTCATTCCCTTGATTTTCTTTACTTTATCATAAAACATAATGGCTACACAAGAACCTAAAAGAGTCTTAAATGCAATTTCTTCAACATCACTTCCAACAGCGAATTCACCACCTATTACAGTATGTGTAGAAAATCCTTTTGTTTTTTGAGTATTAAATCTTACAGCTGATGCTTTTTCAATACTACCATCTTTATGACCTATTACAATCACATAATTTCCTTTTCTTTTACAAAAATATTTTGACCAACTCTTCTTACATAATTAACTAAATCTTGTGGATTTTCAGAATGACCTAAATATAAAGTACCACCAATTTTTAGATGTCTAAAAAGTTTTTTTAATATTTCATTTTGATCTTCAGCTGAAAAATAGATTAATACATTTCTGCAAAAAATAACATCGAACTGATTTTTAGGAAAGGGATATGAATTATCATTAAGATTCATGATTTGAAATGTAATCATTCTCTTTAAATCATCATTAACTTTTATTAAAACTTCTTCACCTGCAAGATTTTTTTGAACTCTTCTTTTAAAATATTTTTGAGGTTTAATCCAATCTGGAAATTCTTTTGATGATTTAGAATATCTATAAATACCATTTGCAGCATATTGAAGAACATTTGTATCAATATCTGTTGCAATTATTGAAGCATTAATATTTTTATTTAATATACTTTTTGCTTCAAAAACAGTCATAGCCATAGAATATGGCTCTTCTCCCGTTGAAGAAGCAGAACAGTACATTTCAATTTTTGTTCCACTATTGGCAAAAGAAGGAAGAACTCTATCTCTTAAATCAACAAAATGGAAATCTTCTCTAAAAAAATGTGTTTTATTTGTAGTAAAAGAATTAATAAATTCTGTTACATTACGACCTTGTTCTATAGAATTTAACAAATCCATTATATCACCAGAAAAGCCACAATTTCTTTTTAATTTATCAATTCTATTAGAAATCATTATATCTTTATTATCTGAAAGAGTAATTCCAGTTAAAGAATAAAGTAATTTTTTTACCTTGTTATGTACATCTTGTGTAGTATAATTCATCGTATTAAGACGCTTTTTTAGTTACACTCATATCTTTTTCAATTTTAATTTGAGCATTTATAATACCAATAACATCTAAGATAAGACCGATACTTCCATCTCCTCTTACTGTTGCTGCACCAATTCCTTGAACACTTCTAAAGTTTTTATCTAAAGGTTTCACAACTACTTGATGTTGATTTAAGAAT
>CAZDFZ010000243.1:0-2648 GCA_964504855.1 uncultured Aliarcobacter sp. | reverse complement strand
GATAATACAAACAGTTTAGAAAAAAAAACAGAAGTAAAAGCTTTTTATAATTTTATCTTAAGTGATAGAGCTAAAAAAATATTTACAAATTATGGTTATAAAATAAAATCTTAAGAATTTAAAACTAAGGATTAAAATTAAAATGGGAAAATTAATCGCCACAATTAAAACAATAAATAATGTTGAAAATTTAAATATTGTAGAATTTGATTTTTTAAATATTTCTCTTAAAATGATGAGTTTAGATTTAAATTCAGATGTACAAATAGGTAAAAAAGTGAAACTTTCAGTAAACCCAACAAGTATATCTATTGCAAAAAATTTTGTAGGTGAAATCAGTCTATCAAATCAACTTACTGCTATTATTAAAGATATTGAAAATGGAAAACTTTTAAGTAGTGTTACACTAAAAATAGATAATTTTTTACTTGAAAGTATAATAACTACTGATTCGTCAAAACGAATGAATTTGCAAATTGGTGATGAAGTAAAAATACTGATAAAAGCTAGTAGTTTATCTATTGAAGAAGTTTTAAATGATTGAACTAATAAAAAATATTGAATTTACACCTTTTCTTATCTCTTTTAAACTTGCTGGTATTACAACCCTAATCTTATTTTTTATAAATTTACCACTTGCTTGGTTTTTATCTCAAACAAAATCAAAATTTAAGCCAATTCTTGAGGCAATAACAACACTACCTATAGTACTTCCACCTTCTGTTCTTGGATTTTATATTCTTTTTACTTTGTCACCAAATTCAATGATTGGACATTTTTTCTTAGAGCATTTTAATATTAGATTAGTATTTAATTTTTATGGATTAATAATTGCAAGTTGTATTTATAGCTTACCTTTTATGCTTCAACCACTACAAAGTGGTTTTGAAAGTTTAAATAAAAATATTTTAGAAGCTAGCTATATTTGTGGAAAAAATAAAGTAGAAACTCTTTTTAAAATTGCTTTACCAAATATGAAACCAGCATTACTAACAGCAGTAATAATAACTTTTGCACATACTGTTGGTGAATTTGGTGTTGTTTTAATGATTGGAGGAAGTATACCAAATGAAACAAAAGTAGCATCAATAGCAATTTATGAATTTACTGAAAGTATGGAATATTCAAAAGCTCATATTTATAGTTTTATGATGATTACTCTAAGTTTCTTAACTCTTTTAAGTGTTTATATTTTTAATAATAATCAAAAGAAAATATTCACAGGAATCACAAAATGATAAAAATTGATATAAATAAAAAACTGCATGGTGCAAATAAACAAATAAATTTAGAAATAAATCTTAATATAAAAAAAGGAGAATTTTTAGCTCTTTCTGGAGTTAGTGGAAGTGGTAAGACTACACTTTTAAGAATCCTTGCTGGTCTTGAAGATGCAAATGGAACTATCAAAATCAATGATAATATTTGGTTGAATGACAAATATTCATTACCTTGCCAAAAAAGAGAAATTGGTTTCGTATTTCAAGATTATGCACTTTTTCCAAATTTCTCTGTAATTGATAATCTTTTATATGTAAATAAAGATAAAGATTTAGCACATCATTTACTTAAAATTACAGAATTAGAAGAATTAAAAAATCGATTACCACAAACTTTAAGTGGTGGTCAAAAACAAAGAGTTAGTTTATGTAGAGCTTTAATGAATAAACCAAAGATTTTACTTATGGATGAACCTCTTTCAGCACTTGATGTAAATATGAGAACAAAGCTTCAAAATGAGATTTTAACACTACATAAAGAGTTTAATACAACTATAATAATGGTAAGCCATGATCCAAGTGAGATTTATCGCCTAGCAAATAGAGTTGTTGTACTAGATGATGGTCAAATTATAAATGATGGCTTACCAAAAAATATTTTACTAAAAACAAAAGGTAGCCAAAAATTCTCATTTGAAGGAGAGCTTTTAGATATTATAAAAGTTGATGTAATTCATATTGCAATTGTATCAATTGGACAGCAATTAGTTGAAATAGTAGTTGGAAAAGAAGAAATAAAAAATTTAATAATTGGACAAAAAGTTGCTTTAAGTACTAAAGCTTTTACTCCAAATATCCAAAGTATATAAAAGATAAAGGCTAAAGCCTTTATTTTAAACTAAATAAATAATAAATAAATATCTTGATAACTTAGAAATAGTTACTAAAATCAAAAACTTTTTAAAATCATATTTCAAAAGACCAGCTACAAATGTAATAGTATCTCCAACTATTGGTAACCATGATAAAAGTATAATCCAAGAACCATATTTATCAAAATAAAACTTCCCTTTTATTATATGCTTTTCACTAAGTACTTTCTTTTCTAATAAAAATTCTTCACCTTTTAATGCCATATAATAATTTATTACTGAACCTAAACTATTTCCTACTGTTGCAAATAAAAGCAATAAATATATGTTATAGCCTTGCGTTATATCATAAATAAGTAAAGCTTCACTTCCTAAAGGAAATAGTGTAGCAGAAATTAAAGCTGTTATAAAAAGTGTTATATATGTCATGTTTTTCTTTCAAAGCAAAATATAAAGATATTTAAGATAGAATTCAATTCTCAAAAGAAGAACATTGAGAATATTTTAAATATTTTGAATGCTCTTCTTTAGACCCTTACAAGCATTATTGAAGACA
>CAZDFZ010000242.1:0-2658 GCA_964504855.1 uncultured Aliarcobacter sp. | reverse complement strand
GAAATGCCACATTATGAATTTAGAGAAAAAAATATCCAAAAAGGCAATATTGTTGGTATTCGTCCTAGAGCTTTAAGAACTTTTGAGGATGGAGCTGGAATTTAGAAAAGTAAATATATAATTTTTTATTCTTGGAAGCAATAAGAATTTAAACTATATATTTATCTTTAAGTGAAACTATATAAAAATGAAATGATATTAATATGATTTTTATATAGTTAACTTATCAAAACATCTTTTTTATAATAAATACAAGAAATTACGATAATTAACCCACATATTAAAAAAATTCCATGGTATAAGAAAAATGCCAAAATAAATATAAAAATTGATTTTATAATACCATCTATATATCCATTGTATATTTGTAAAGCTTTGTTGATATCTTCTTTGTAAATAGTTTTTAAAATATTCATAAAAGAAGCATAAAAAATACCAAAAGTAAAAAAATGCAAGGCTTGAGTAATTGCCAATAGTGTAAAACTATTAATAAAAACATCAAAAAATATAAGTCTAAAACCTGTAATTAAACTAGCTAAAAAAAACAATTTTTTGTAATCAAAAATTTTAAAAAGTATATGAGCACAGAAAAAAGCGACTATTTCAAAAAATATTCCTACACTTAATAAAATAGAAGTATCAATAGTGCTATAACCAAACTCTTTCAAATATATTCCAATAAATGCATGAAAAAATGACATTACAATCATTATGATCCCACCTATGTTCCAATAAGCTTTTGCACTTGTATAGTTAAAATTAGAGTCAGAATTTTCTTTTATATCAAGTTTTAATATCTTTTTTCTTTGGTATAAAATAGTGTTTGAAAAAATGAAATATCCTAAAATATAAAAATAAAATAAAAAGCTCATATTATCAATTAATGAAGGTAAAAAAACAATTGCTATAAAAAGAAACAAACCTCCAAAAGAGCCAAAAACTCTAAATAATCCTAAGTATTTTCTGTAGGTATTAATTTTTATTTGATCAAAATATGAGATTATAAAATTATTGATAACTCCAAAAATTGTAGAAAATAGAAGAAGTAAATAAAAACTATTTTGAAAAATATAAATTAAAATTATTGATAAAATAAATAGATTATTTAAAATAAAAATTGATTTTCTTGAAAAAGAGAATTTTCCAAATATGTATAGAGATAAAAATTTAAAAAAAGTAATACTTCCAACAATTATTCCAATTTCAGAAGTTGTATATATTTTTTGAAGTTGCATTGGAAAAAGCATAAGTAGATAAACAACCAATGAATAATAACTAAAATAGAATATTTTGAGATTCGTACGTAAAGTCATAAAATAAAACCTTTTAATTTGGATATACTTGCAAAAAAGTAAAATAATAGGATAAATATGAATTTTAATCAATTAGATGAAGAACAAAAAAATAAATTACATAACCAAGCAATGGAAGTTGCGCAAAATTTGGGTGGAGTTAATTTCTTTCTTCAAATGATAGAAGATATAAAAAAAGAAAAACCTCACGCTTTATTAAATAAAAGTTGTGTTTTTCATTTTTCAAAAGGTAAATTAAATTGGAATAAACAATTATTTAAAGAGAGTACAAATCTTTTATTTACAGCTATGAGAAAAGAAGAAAGAGATGGTGATATGCTAAATGGGCTTCCTCCAAAAGAGTATAAAGATACTATGAATATGATGAGAACATTGAAACCTTTAGTTATTACAATAACTCCAAAAAAAGTTGAAGAGCCAAGATTTTTTTCATTTTCTGTTTTAGATACAAGTGTAGAGAAAAAAACAAAAGTAGATTTATTTTATAAAATGGTATTTTTTTATCATATAGATTTTGCAAAAGATGTTTTAAACTATAAAACAGAAGAAAATTAATGGATGCAAAAAAAAGATTTAATATAAAACAAGGTTTAAAAGTAAATATTGTTTTAAAACAAGACCAAAGAAGTGGGAAACTAACTTCTGGTATTGTAAAAGATATACTAACAAACTCTGCTGTTCATCCCCATGGAATAAAAGTTAGATTAACTGATGGACAAGTTGGTCGAGTTCAAGAAATACTAATCTAAAGAAATTCTAAGCAAGAATTAAATATAATCGCACACTTTTTTAGAAAACTCAAAAAATTTAAGTTTCCTAGAATGGGAGTATCGTTTCAACTAAATGTTGGAGTCGCACGAGAAGCATGAGTAAAGCTTTAATTACTCAAACCAATTTATATAAAGGAAAGAAATGCCTACAATCAATCAGCTTGTAAGAAATGAGCGAAAAAAGGTTATTAAAAAATCTAAATCGCCAGCATTAAAAGAATGTCCACAAAGAAGAGGAGTATGTACAAGAGTATATACAACTACACCTAAAAAACCTAACTCGGCTTTAAGAAAAGTTGCAAAAGTTAGATTAACTACAGGTTTTGAAGTTATTTCATATATCGGTGGAGAAGGTCACAACTTACAAGAACACTCAATCGTGTTAGTAAGAGGGGGAAGAGTTAAGGATTTACCTGGGGTTAAATACCACATCGTAAGAGGTGCTTTAGATACTGCTGGTGTTGCAAACAGAACTGTTGCAAGATCTAAATATGGTACTAAAAAAGCAAAAGCTAAGAAAAAGTAGAAGGATAGAAAATGAGAAGAAGAAAAGCTCCAGTTAGAGAAATTATGGC
>CAZDFZ010000241.1:0-2664 GCA_964504855.1 uncultured Aliarcobacter sp. | reverse complement strand
AATATGAGTGGATTTATATGTCCATCATGTAACACAGAATCTGATATTTTTGGAATGGGAACTTGTGTTGATTTAGCAAAAGATTATGATACGCAAGTATTAGGAAATTTACCAATAGAGCCTGCAATTAGAGTTGGTGGAGATAGTGGTAAACCAATAGTATATTTTAATCCAGAATCAGTAAGTGCAAAAAGATATATGATAGCTGCTGATAAATTAATTAGCTTCTTAGATTCTCAAGATGAGGTATCAAATGCTGCAATTCAACCGATTATGCCAGCTGGTGTAAGTGCTTGTTCAACAGAAGGTCAAAAAATAAAAGCTGAACATGAAGCTGCGCAAAAAGCTAAAAGTGGTGGAAGTTGTGGAACAGGATGTGGTTGTCACTAAGTCAAAATAAAAAGAGTCTTTAGACTCTTTTTACGAAATTATTTATCTACTCTTGAATTTTTTTCTTCAATACCTGAAATCCCAAATCTTCTAGCTAACTCTTGTTTAACCCTATCAGGACTTATATTTTTTGATGCAAGTGCAACTAATACATGATAAGTTATATCTGCTGCTTCATATATAATCTCTTCAGTGTCATTATCTTTTATTGCAAATGTAAACTCTCCTGATTCTTCAACAATCTTTTTAAGCATAGAATTTTGCTTACCTTGAAGAAGTTTTGCTGTGTATGATTTTGTTGGATCATCATTTTTCTTTTCTTGAATAGTATGATATAAAGTATCAATAACTCCATAAGCACTTGTTGTATCTATTTGAACATCACTTATTGTTTCATTTGTTGTAAGGTTTGTAAAGAAGCAAGACTTTCTTCCTGTATGACATGCAACACCTTCTTGATTTACTTTCAGAAGTAGTGTATCATTATCACAATCAATTAATATTTCAACAATTTGTTGAAGATGATTTGAACTTTCACCTTTTTTCCAGATTCTTTGTTTGCTTCTACTAAAATAGTGTGCATAATTTGTTTTTAAAGTTAATTCTAAAGCTTCTTGATTCATATATGCAAGCATTAAAACTTCATTTGTTGTTGCATCTTGTGTTATAACAGGAATCAGATTATTCATCTTTTCCCAATCTATTTTAGTTAATTGTTCCATAAAATTATTCCTTTAAAAATTTGTCTTAACATCAACTTTCCAGTAGTTAATAGTTCTTTCTTCTTTATTTATATCCAAGTCAAACCCAAAATCATATTTCTTTTTTTCTATAATTACAGGTATTTTATACTCTTCAGTTTTTTCATATTTGATATTTTCATCATATTCTATCTCAGGTTTAATTATAACTATTGATTTAATATTTGGTTTAGGTTCAATTATGGATTTTATCTCTTTTGCATAAATAAAATTTGTTTGAATAAGTAAAAAAGTGAAAATAAATAAAAAAGATTTTTTTTTCATAATTTGTTAAAGAGGTATAAATACCTCTTTATTTGTTTATTACAGCATCTCTTGATTTATCTTTAGTATCAACCCAAATATTTGGAGTTGAACCACCAGGAGTTAAGAAAATTTTTGCATCTTTATTTTCTTTAAGTGCATCATTAAATCTTCCTTGAACTTCAATTTGTTGCATATGTAATAAATTAGGAGTTAAAGACTCTGCAATAGATTTATTTGCTGCTGCTTGAGCTTTAGCTTCAATTGTAACAGCATCTGCTTTACCTTGAGCTTCTATTCTTTTTGCTTCAGCTTCACCCATTGCTTGAGCTGCTCTTTTTTCAGCTTCTTGTTTAGCTCTTAGAACTTCGTATCTTACTCTTTCAGATTCTTGATTTGCAATTTGAACTCTTTCAATTTGCTCTTTAATTTTCACAGGTAAGACAATTTCTCTTAATTGAACAGATTCAATACTTACAGGTTTTCCTTCAAGTGCTTCAATTTGTCCTCTTACACCTTGTTCAATCATAGTTGCAATTTCGTTTCTTTTTGTAGGTAAATCTTCAGCATTAAATCCACCAACAACGTTTCTTACCACATTTCTTACAACTGGATTTACGATTTTATCTTCCCACGAAAGTCCCCATGTTGCAATAGTTAAAGGAGCACCTGAAGCTGTAAGTCTATATTGAACAGTAAGTTCAATAGAAACCGGTAAACCTCTTGCATCAAGAATGTTGATTGCTGGATTTATTTTAATTCCAGCGTCAAAACCACTCATCTCTTCAACACTTCTATAGTTTAAAAGTCTTACTTTTGTATCAACAATTATAACTTTTTGAAAAACAGGAACATACAAATGAAAGCCTGGATTTAAAGGTGTTTCATCATATTTACCTGTAGTTGCTTTAATACCAACTTGTCCAGATTCAATAATTACAAATGGTTTAAAAATAAAAAGTGCAACTACAGCAATAATAATTACATAAATAGCTCCAGCTTTTTTACCAAAATTTTTGAAAAATTCAGGTGTTTCAAATGGGGGTTGGAAATTTCCATTATTGTTATTTCCTCCTCCATTATTATTTTGTTGTTGTCTATTTTTGAAATAGTCATTATCTATAGGCATATTTTTCCTTATTTTTTGTATTTAATAAGCAATATTAGTTAAGTTTAGTTAACGTATGTTAAATACTTAATATATTTCTCATTTTTTCCAGCAACCACATCAAAATATGCAGATTGAATTTTTTCAGTTATTGGTCCACGT
>CAZDFZ010000240.1:0-2667 GCA_964504855.1 uncultured Aliarcobacter sp. | reverse complement strand
ATTGTTTTTTATCTTCTTTTATTATAGCAGATATTGCATTAGCTTCTAATTGAGAAATTTGTTTTAAATCTTCATCTTCATTTGAAGTTTTAATTGGAATAATTGGTTCGTAAATTTTAATTTTATATTTATAATTATCCTGATTAAAAATAGCAAGAGGAACTATATAAGCATCAAATTTTCTAGCAAGTAATGCACTTGATGACGTCTGATAAGCTTTTTTTCCTAAAAATTCTACTTCTTCACCATCTTTTGGATTTATATTCTGATCGATGAGTAAAGAAACTGCTTCTTTTTGCATCATTGCTCTAATTAATTTTTTTAAAGCTCCTGATTTAAAAATAATTTTGCTTCCAGAAGCTTCTCTACCTTTCACAATAAACTCATCTATTTCTTCAAAATTTGACTCTCTAGCAACTTGATGAAGAGGTATTACAAATCTATTTATATAACAGCTAAGCATCTCGATATTTCCGAAATGTGCTGAAATTAGAATAATTGGTTTATTTTCTTTTTTTAAATTTTCTATAATATGAGCATTTTCTATTTGTACAGTTTGTTTTAACTCTTCATCAGTTACATCTAGATTTTCTATTAAAGATTGAGCCCATAAAATCATATTAAAATAAGAATATTTTTGTATATCTTTTATTTCATTCTGCGACAAAGAATTCTCAAAAACAAAATTTAAATTAGCTTCTATTATTTTATTTGTCTTTTTTGCAAAAATATAACCTAAATTCGCAATAAATCTAAAAAATGCTCTTCTTAATGATTGTGGTAAATTTCTAAGTACAAAAACTACAACTAAAAAAAGTTTGTAAACTATTTTCTTCATTATTTATAACTCAATTATTAAATCGTCAGGACTCTCTAATTTATCAATATTTGATTGAATCAAAAATGAATTATTTGATAAATCTATTTTTAATACATTATTTTTAAGTTCATAAGAAACTTTTGGTCTTGATAAATCCTGATTTATGGCAATATTTAAAGAAATCATAAATGACATCCATTGCATAACACTTAAACTTGGTAATAGCTCTTCATATTTGAAAATCTCTGATTTTGTTGGTAAAGATTTTTTTGAAAACTTAATCGTATGAGCAACAACAATTCTTGAAGAGTGTAAAAAATCATAATTTAAACCATTTAATATAAAATCAAAAGCATTATCATTTGATTTATAAAAGTTTAATGTTGAACCAATAGAGTGAAGTTTTGAAGAAACTATTAATAAAGCTCTAAATTTAGAATCTAAATTATGTAAGGGTTTTAATACATCAAATATTTTTCCAGCATTATTACCCATAAATGCACTTTGCTTTTGATCAATTTCAAATCTATCAAGTAAACTTCTAACACTTACATTAAAATTTGAAGGGAATTTATGATTAGAATTTCTCAATAAATCAGTTAAATACACACCTTCTCTAACTCCAACTCCAGATGTAATAACCTCTTGTATTGAAAGTTCATCTAAAATTGTTTTAAAAATAAATGCACCCTCTTTGATTGTGTCATATCTATCTTTTTTTACACCTAAAGATTTAAGTTCATCATTATTTCTAGCCACTACTATTTTTTCTAATAAAGATAACTCTTTTCTTGCATCATAAGTAAACCCATGCAAAATATCTAAAGGGTAATCATTTTTTACCATTATCATTTTTGATAATGCTCTAATACTTCCACCAATTCCCACTACTCTTTTAGGAATCTCAACATCTGTAGTTAAAATCTTTTTTAGATTATCTAATATATTTTTTCTTGCGCCATCAATATCGTCTTTGTTAAAATAAAGTTCTTTTATTCTAACTGTTCCAATATTCAGCGATATTGATTTTTCTATCTTACCATTTTTGATAAAACAAAATTCTGTTGAACCACCACCAATATCAACAGTTACAAAAGTATCATCATGAAGTAAATTTAAAGCTGCTACTCCACCAAAATATGCCTCTTTTTCTCCGTCAATAACTTTAATATTTAAACCTAAATCTTTTTTTACCTTAGAAATAAAAACTTTAGAATTAGGAGCATCTCTTAAAGCAGAAGTTGCAACACAAATAATTTTTCTTGATTTTAAAGCGCTAGATATATTTAAAAAAGATTTTAAAGATTCATATGCTCTTTGCATAGGAATTTCTTGTAGATTTCCACCATTTTCGTAGCAGCCTTCAGATATTTTTACCTTACTTTTTGTTTCATTTATTAAACTAAATGCAAACCTACTACTTTTTTCCAATACAACCATACGCATTGAGTTAGACCCAATGTCGATAATAGTTGTTACTTTAGACATTAATTTTCTTCTTCCATTAATTGTTGGTATTTGAATTTTAATTCTTCCATTGTTTCTTCATTGTCTGGATCAATTATAATACAATCAACTGGACAAACTTCAATACAAGAAGGCTCTTCATAATGTCCTACACACTCTGTACATCTATCAGAATCAATCACATAAATTGGATCACCTTCTTCAATTGCATAATTTGGACACTCTTCTCTACATGCGTCACATGCGATACATTCATCAGTAATAATTAAAGACATAAACTCTTCCCTATTGTAATTTATTTATGGTGGAGTTATAACCTAAAGTTCATTAATAAATTCTTTAATTAAATCAAATTTTTGCTTATTTTGTGAGATTAAAAG
>CAZDFZ010000239.1:0-2688 GCA_964504855.1 uncultured Aliarcobacter sp. | reverse complement strand
GAAAATACAGTTATGGCAGCTGCGCTTGCTCATGGAACTACAACTATTATTAACGCTGCAAAAGAGCCAGAAATTGTACAACTTTGTGAAGTATTAGCAAATTCTGGAGTTAAAATTGAAGGTATTGGAACTTCAAAAATAATAATTGAAGGAACAGGACAAAAACTTCTTCAAATAAAAGATTTTGATGTAATACCAGATAGGATAGAAGCTGGAACTTATATGTGTGCAGCAGCTATTACAAATCAAAAATTAAAAATTGATAAAGTAGTTCCCCTACACCTTGAAGCTGTTATTTCAAAACTTGAAGAAATGAATTTTGAAATAATTCAAGATGAAAACAGCGTTACAATAATGCCTACAAATGAAATAAAACCTGTAAATATTATAACAACAGAATATCCAGGTTTCCCAACAGATATGCAAGCTCAATTTATGGCATTAGCAACTCAAGCAAATGGAACAAGTACTATTGATGAAAGATTGTTTGAAAATAGATTTATGCATGTTAGTGAACTTTTAAGATTAGGAGCTGATATTCACCTAAATGGTAATACTGCAACTATAAATGGTAAGTCTGGAACTTTAAATGGAACAGATGTAATGGCTACAGATTTAAGAGCTTCATCAGCACTTGTTTTAGCAGCTCTTGTAGCAGAGGGAGAAACAAATATTCATAGAATCTATCATCTTGATAGAGGTTATGAAAATCTTGAAGGAAAACTTTCAAAAATCGGTGCAAATGTAAAAAGGTTTACAGAATAGCACACCTTTTAAAAGATAAGTGAGAAAACCTCTCACTTATCATCTCTTTTAAGAATAAATTAAATAAAATTTAACCAACTATAAAATAAGGTATATTTAATGAAACTAGAAATTTCTTTATTCAAATTTGATAAAAACTCTGATTATTTACCATACTACACAAAACATTTTTTAAAAATAAAAGATGAAAAAAACATTTTAGATATTTTAAATACTATAAATAAAGATGAAAAATTGGGATTTACAAACTCTACTGATTTTGATTTGGTAATAAATGGTGTTTTTGTAAAAGCTTCAATAACTATTGAAGAAATTGTTAATTACTTTGGAAAAGAACTTACAATTGAGCCTATATCAATTAGAAGAGCTTACAATGATTTACTAATAGATGAAAATGATTTCAATGAAAAAATCAAAATTTTAAAAGATTTAGCCCATGAAGAAGATAGAATAGAATATTTAAAATTAAAACCTTATTTTTATGCTTCAAATACATTAAATTACAAAAGTGATTATATAGGTGATGCTATTTTAATATTAGCATATGATTTAATCGAAAAAAAACCTGAACTTTCAAATTTTGTACTTTTAGCACTTGATAATGTAGAAGTTGGCGCTCAATATCACACAAGTTTAGAAAATAGAATTTTTAATTTTGATAGAAAAATTGAAGAAAAAATTCAAAAAGTTCAAACTTATTTAGAATTATTTGAACCTCTTGAAAAACAAAATTTCAGAATAAATAAAACTTTAATAATCGATTTTGATAAATTTGTAGAACATTATGAAATTAAGCATGATTTTAAAGGTTTTAATATTGCATATTATCCTTCAGATGATTCTATTCATACTTTAGAATTATTTAAAAAACTTGATGCAAATATTTTAAAACTAGAATCAATGAAACTGGATTTAGCAAAAAATACATTTAATAAAAATCCACTAATTACATATCATGTTGCTTCTACTATTTTACTTGATGCATTTGATAATAATGCTGACTTTTTAGTTATTGATACTAATGAAGATTTCTATATTTTTGATTATAATAGAAAAGAATTAGAAAAAGTTTGTGGAAGAGAAGTACTTCTTCCAATAATTCATAGAAATGAATTACAAAAATTAGTTAGTGGAGATCATATGCTAGCTAAGAAAACTCTTAGTAAACATCAAATTAATCCAGAGATAATATAAAGAAAGAATTTGAACGTAATATTAGTTTTTTTTCTGATCTTTGTTGTTTTAATAATATTTCTCTTATTTTTATATTTTTATAGAAAAAAGTTAAATCCTACCAAATATAAAGACACTGAGGATTTAAATCTTTTTTTAAAAGATTTGAATCTCTATATGAAACATCATCACCCAAAAATTGATATTAACTATAATATACTTGAAAAAATCAGAACTGAACACAATGTAAAAATTAAAAAATCATTGATAATTGAAGACGTAGTAAATCAATTTATAAATTATTCTTATGCAAAGAAAACTAAACAAGGACTTCCAAGAGAAAAATATTGGACCAATTATTTAGAAAAATCTTTATCTAATCCAAAATATCCAAATGATTGGTTACTAAGACGAGAATTTGCATGGAGAAGAGAAAACAAATGTTGTGATAGATGTGGTAAAAATCTTGAATTAAATGAAGTTTATACTTTATTCATAAAAGAAATTGCTTCTGGTGGTCAATATAATTTAGAAAATATTGTATGTTTATGTATTGATTGTAATAAAATTCTTAATTCAAAAAAAGAAAATCCTTATTTATTATTAAATGATAAACTTTTAACACTTATTAATTAAACTATTAAAAATCAAATAAAGATATTAAGAATAGTATATTCTTATATAAACAATGTAATAACCAATGAAGAATGGAGCTCACAAACGGAGTTGAACCGATAACCTATTCCTTAC
>CAZDFZ010000238.1:0-2722 GCA_964504855.1 uncultured Aliarcobacter sp. | reverse complement strand
AATCGGTTGGTATTGACTTATCTTCACTTACAATTTTAGTTGGAGCCTTATCAGTAGGGATTGGGTTTGGTTTACAAAATATTGTTTCAAACTTTATCTCTGGAATTATTCTAATTTTTGAAAAATCTATTCAAGTTGGGAATGTTATAGAAATAAGCTCAGGTATTAGAGGAAAAGTTAGTCAAATAAACATGAGAAGTAGTGTTATTACTACTTTTGATAATATTGAAATTATTATTCCAAATTCAACATTAATGCAAAACAACGTTATAAATCTAACTTTTTCAGATGATGTTAGACGTCTTCATGTCTCTTTTGGAATTGCTTATGGTTCAAATATAGATGAAGTTATAAAAATCATTTTATCATCTTTAGAAAAAAGCAATTTAATTTATATAAAACATATGACTGATAAATTACCAAGCGTTAAAATGAAATCAATGGGTGCAAGTTCTATTGATTTTGAACTTCTTGTTTGGATAAATGAGAATCCAAATGAAAATGGTGTTGGTTCATCAACACTATCTGATTTCTTAATCTTTATATATAAAACTCTACAAGAAAATAACATTGAAATTCCATTCCCTCAAATGGATGTTAATATAAAAAAATCATAAATGAAATTCCTTTTTAGGAATTTCATTAAATCCATTTTTTCTTTTTAAAAATCATAAATTGTGCAGTTACAATAAGAATCAAAATTGTTGTAAATATATAAAAAGCATTATCATTTTGAGCCCCTGGTATTCCACCAATATTAATCCCTAATAGTCCTGTTAGAAATGACAATGGTAAAAATACTGCTGAAATAATAGATAAAATATACATTTTTTGATTCATTTGATCACTTAATCTATTAGCTAACTCTTCTTGAATCAAGATAACTTTGTCTCTAATGGTATCAAGCTCTTCAATATGTCTCATTAATTGGTCATTTGTTTCTCTTAATTCTATTCTTTGATACTCATCTATCCATGTTATTTTTTCATTATATAACTTACTTAATGCCTCTTTTTGTGGAGATAAATATCTTTTTAATATTATTGTTTCTCTTCTTACTGCTAAAATTTCAAGTCTAAATTTTGTATCAACTGATTCTATTAAATTCTCTTCTAAATAATCTGTTCTATCTTCAATTTCATCAATAACACCTTCCATTCTTGAAATAACTCTTGCTGTTAATTGAATTAAAAATTCAGATGAAGATTTTACACCTATCCCTTTACTTAATGAATCTTTTATCTCTTCAACAGATAAAAGATTTCTTCTTTTAGTACTTATAATTAAATCAGGTGACATAAAAAGTCTAATAGAAACCATATCTTCTGGTTTTGAATTTGGATTTAGATTTACACCTCTTAAAGCAATAAGTAAAGAATCCCCTAAAATTGTTGTTCTTGGTCTTGTTTCTTCAGTTAATAAAGCCTCAATGGCTACGGAATCTATTCCACTTTTATTTCTAATCCAATCTTGTGCAACTTCACTTGAATAATCAAAATGAACCCATAAAATACCATCTTTTTTCCTTTTAGCTTCATTTATTTCTTCATAGCTAAGCTCTTTTGCACTTCCATTTCTATCTAATAATAAAGCGTGATTCAACTATTATCCTTTTATTTTATACTATAATAAGCCCTTATTATAGGATTATTTACTTTTAAATTTACTACAAAATAAAAAACTTTATAGGATAAAAAATGAAAATACTATTCTCTCCAAGTGAAACAAAAATAAAAGGAGGAGAAAATAAACTAATTAACAATAACAGTTTTATTTTCCCAGATTTGTTTCAAGAAAGAATGAATGTTATTAATTTGTATCAAGACTTTATAAACAAAGCAACAAATAAACAACTGGAAAAACTATTTGGAACATCAAAACAAGAAGCAATTGATTATTACAAAGGAAATATTTTTGAAAAAGAGATTATGAAAGTTATTGAAAGATATGATGGTGTAGCTTTTGATTATTTAGAATATTCAACATTAAAAGAAAATGAGAAATTATATATTGATAAAAATGTAATTATATTTTCAAATCTATTTGGACCTGTTCTAGCAGGTGACAATGGACTTCCTGATTATAAACTAAAGCAAAATGAGAAAATTGGCTCTTTTGAATTAGAAAAATTTTATAATGAGAAATTTACCAATAGCTTAAATAATTTTCTTGAAGATGAAGAAATTATTGATTTAAGAGCTGGATTTTATGAAAAATTCTACAAAATTGAAAAACCATACTTTACCATGAAGTTTATCAAAGATGGAAAAATTGTAAGTCATTGGGCAAAAGCTTATCGAGGAATAATTTTAAATTTAATGGCAAAAAATAATATTCAAAGTATAAAAGAGTTGATGAATTTAGAAATAGAAAATCTATCAGTTGAAGAGATTAAAAAACAAAAATTAAAAACAGAAATAGTTTATAATATAAAATAAACTATTTCGACTTTAATGGTAAGATTATAGTAAAAATTGCACCTTCTTCACTATTAGAAGCACTAATACTTCCTTTAAATTTTTCAGTAATTACTAAATTTGCAATATAAAGCCCCAAGCCACTTGATGGTTTTTTTCTAAAACTCTTTGTATTTTCAAAAATGTAGGGTAAATATTTTTCTTCTATTCCACCTGCATTATCTTCAATATTTATGATAACTTTATTATTTGTGGCTTAATTAAAAAAAATGGGGTCTGAAAAGTTAAGCTAGCTTCGATACTAT
>CAZDFZ010000237.1:0-2722 GCA_964504855.1 uncultured Aliarcobacter sp. | reverse complement strand
ATGCGACTAAATTACGGAATGCTAAAAGCAAAATCCTCAATACCAGGATTTGGATTGACAATGGGATATACAATGTTTTACCTAAGTGTAATAGTATTAATTCCGTTATCAGCACTATTTTTAAAATCATTTAGCTTAGGATGGGATGAGTTTTATAATGCAGCAACAAGTACAAGAGTAGTAGCAAGTTATAAACTAACTTTTATTACTTCATTAATAGCAGCACTTGTAAATACTTTTTTTGGACTTATCGTTGCTTGGTGTTTAGTAAGATATGATTTTTTTGGGAAAAGATTGTTTGATGCTGTTATAGATTTGCCTTTTGCACTTCCAACAGCCGTAACAGGTATTGCATTGGCAACACTTTATTCAACAAATGGCTGGTTTGGAGAGTATTTAAAATACTTAAATATTAAAGTAGTATTTACTCCTATTGGTATAACTATTGCTTTAATATTTATAACACTTCCTTTTGTTGTGCGAACACTTCAACCAGCTCTTGAAGAAATTCAAGTAGAACAAGAAGAAGCAAGTGCATCTTTGGGAGCTTCAAGATGGCAAACTTTTTATTTAGTAATTTTGCCAACTATTTTTCCAGCTTTAATAACGGGATTTGCCCTATCTTTTGCAAGAGCTTTAGGTGAATATGGTTCTGTTGTTTTTATCTCTGGAAATATGCCAATGAAAACAGAAATTAGTACACTTTTAATCGTTACAAAATTAGAGCAATATGATTATACAGGAGCAACAGCAATTGCAGTTGTTATGTTACTTATCTCGTTTGTTATGTTATTAGTTATAAATATGCTTCAAAGATGGAGTGCTAGAAGAAGAGGAATGGAGGCAATATGAAAACATTTAGTAACTCAAAAAGCTCTCAAGGAGAATCAACTGTTGTTAAATATCTTTTAATTACAACAGCTGTTTTATTTTTAGGATTAATGTTAGTTGTTCCATTATTTACAGTTTTTGTGGAAGCTTTTAGAAAAGGAATTGAAGCATACCTTACTTCGTTTACGGATGAATATGTTATTCAAGCAGTTAAATTAACCCTAATAGCATCATTAATAGCTGTTCCTTTAAATCTTTTCTTTGGTGTGTGTGCATCTTGGGCAATAGCTAAATACTCTTTCTTTGGAAAAAGTTTTTTAGTAACTTTGATTGATTTACCATTTGCAGTAAGTCCTGTAATATCTGGCTTGATTTATGTTTTAATTTTTGGAGCACAAGGTTGGTTTGGAACTTGGCTGATTGATCATGATATTGAAATTATCTTTGCAGTTCCTGGTATTGTATTAGCTACTATATTTGTAACTTTTCCATTTGTAGCAAGAGAACTTATTCCTTTAATGCAAGAGATGGGAAATGATGAAGAACAAGCAGCTTTGATTTTAGGAGCAACTGGTTTTCAAACATTTTGGAAAGTAACTTTGCCAAATATCAAATGGGGACTTTTATATGGTGTTATCTTATGTAATGCAAGAGCTATGGGAGAATTTGGAGCAGTTTCAGTAGTATCAGGACATATACAAGGAGCTACAAATACAATGCCTTTACAAATAGAGATTTTATATAATGATTATAACTTTGTAGCAGCATTTGCAACAGCAACACTTTTAGCAATACTTGCTCTTTTAACTTTAGTTTTAAAATATATTTTAGAATGGAAAGTACAAAAAGAATTAGAAAAAATAAAGACAGAAGAATAAAATAGGAATTAATAAAATGAAAATAGAAGTAAAAAATTTAACAAAATATTTTGGAAACTTTGTAGCCTTAGAAAATATAAATCTAGATATTGTTGATGGTGAATTATTAGCTCTTTTAGGACCTTCTGGAAGTGGTAAAACAACTCTTTTAAGAATAATAGCAGGATTAGAAAATATTGATGAAAATGATGTTGGAGAAATACTATTTAATAATGAAAATGTAATAAATAAACAAATTGGTGATAGAGGAATTGGATTTGTATTCCAACACTATGCTTTATTTAGACATATGACTGTTTTTGAAAATATAGCATTTGGATTAAGAGTAAAACCAAAAAATGAAAGACTTAATAATGATGAGATAAATAAAAAAGTTACAAAACTTTTAGAACTTATCCAATTAAGTGGATTTGCTTCTAGATTTCCTTGGCAACTCTCAGGAGGGCAACGACAAAGAGTTGCACTTGCAAGGGCATTAGCTGTTGCACCAAGAGTTTTATTACTTGATGAACCTTTTGGAGCATTAGATGCAAAAGTAAGAGTTGATTTAAGAAAATGGTTAAAAGAACTTCAAGCAGAATTAGGTATTACAACTATCTTAGTAACCCATGATCAAGAAGAAGCCTTAGAAGTTGCAGATAGAATAGTAGTCTTAAGTAAAGGGAAAATTGAACAAGTAGGAACGCCTGATGAAGTTTTCCATAATCCTAAAAATGAATTTGTTATAAGCTTTTTAGGAAGTGTAAACCTATTCCATGGAAGAGATGATGGAAACCTAAGTTTAGATGAAGTAGAAAATGGTTCAAAATTCCATATCAGACCACATGAATTGGAAATTATTTCAGTAAATGAAAAAGATGCAATTTTACAAGCAAGAGTAAGCTATATACAATTAGCAGGTTCACAAGTAAAAGTAGAATTAACTCACCTTGCAGATGAAACAAAAACAGTATTAGTAGAAATGCCACATTATGAATTTAGAGAAAAAAATATCCAAAAAGGCAATATTGTTG
>CAZDFZ010000236.1:0-2736 GCA_964504855.1 uncultured Aliarcobacter sp. | reverse complement strand
AGTAAAGAATCTCATTAAAATATGTGGTAAACCAGCAGTTCCAAGCATTAATGCTAAACTTAATGAAATTGCAGAAATAGAATCTTCTATAAATCCACCTGGACTTAAAATAGCTGCACCTGATTTATGACTTTCAACTGCTTTTGTTGCAAGAGCTTCAAAAGAGAAGTTAAAATTATATAAAACCATTACTGCCATAAATGTAACACCTGAAAGTAATAGACAAGCTTTAATGATTTGAACCCATGTAGTTGCTAACATTCCACCAAATGTTACATAAATAATCATTAATGCTCCAACCATAAATACAGCATAAGAATAATCCAGACCACAAAAAACTTGAATTAATTCTCCAGCACCAACCATTTGTGCAATAAGATATAAAACAACAACAGTTAAAGAACCAAACGCAGCTAAAGTTCTAATTTCTTTTTGTCCTAATCTATACGCAGCGATATCAGCAAAAGTAAATTTACCTAGATTTCTTAATTTTTCAGCCATGAAGAAAAGAATAATTGGCCAACCAACAAGGAAAGAAACAGCATAAATAACACCATCATAACCTTTCATGTAAATAAGTCCAGATACCCCTAAAAAAGCAGCAGCAGACATATAATCTCCAGCAATTGCTAAACCATTTTGGAAACCTGTAATTCCTCCACCTGCTGTATAAAAATCACTTGCAGATTTAGTTTTTTTAGCAGCCCAATAAGTAACTCCTAATGTTCCAGCAATAAATACAAAGAACATTATAATAGCAGAAACATTTAATTCTCTTTTTGCTGCATCAAATGTTGCATCTCCACCAGCAAATGCAGCTAATGCAATTATTGAAATAAGTGCTAATATTTTTAACATTAGATTAACCCCTTTACATCTTTTTTGATTTCATTAGTTAAATCTTCAAACTCAGTATTTGCTTTTTTTACATAGATTAAAGTAGTTATAAAACTAATTACTAAAATAGCTAAAGCTATTGGAAATCCAATAGTAGTCATGCTATCTCCAATTTTTGTTGCTAATAACTGTTTGTTAAAAGCGATTACTAAAATGTAAGAGTAAAATAATACTAATACAAAAACACCTAGTTTAACACCTAAGCTAGTTCTTTTTGAAACTAATTCTTTATATTTAGGATTAGATTCAATTCTGTCAACTAATTCGTCATTCATTTTGCTTCCTTTTTTGTATAACATTTTTCATGTTAGACTTGTGACAAACTATTCCCATTTTGCTTAATTCTATCATAGCTTTAAAATAGCAAAAAGAGAAATGTTTTTTATTATACAAACTAATGCAGATTTAGAATATTTTTTTATTAGAATTGTTTAGAAATTGATCTATCTTTGTAGATTTGTAACACAAAATATAAGTATAAATTATTAATTTTAATTATTAATTTTAAGTTTATTTTAATAATTTATAAATAAAAAGAATGATAATAAATAATTATGATTAATATTTAGATTTAAAGTTTAATTAAGCTTAAAAAAGAAGTTCAATAAAAAGAGAGGTTTTACTAAAGAGAAGATCTCTTTAGTAAATTTTGTACTAGTGAGCAACAGCTCCATCAGCACCAATACCAGTTTCAGCTCTAACGCTTTGTGATTCAAATGATTCAATTTCTTTTCTAGCTCTTTCTGATTTATCAGTAATAGAGAAGAACCAAATTGCAATGAATGCAGCACTTACAGAGAATAATGCAGGGTGCTTATAAGGGAAAATCGCAGTAGGATTTTTCATAACATCAACCCATACAGTTGGACTTAATATAACAAGAATAACAGCTGTTAATAATCCAACAAATCCACCAATAAATGCACCTCTTGTAGTCAATTTAGACCAGTAAATTGATAAGAATAAGATTGGGAAGTTAGCAGAAGCAGCAATAGCAAATGCAAGACCAACCATGAATGCAATGTTTTGGTTCTCAAAAGCAATACCTAAGATAACTCCAACAATTCCAATTATGATAACTGAATTTTTAGAAACTTTAATTTCATCAGCTTCAGTAGCCATACCTTTTTTAACAACGATTGCATAAATATCATGAGATATTGATGATGCACCAGCAAGTGTTAACCCAGAAACAACCGCTAAGATAGTAGCGAATGCAACAGCTGAAATAAATCCTAAGAATACATTTCCACCAACAATGTGTGATAAGTGAATAGCAGCCATATTAGCCCCACCAAATAATTTACCACCATCAGCATAAGCTTTTCCAGCTTCAAAATATTGAGCACCTTCTGGAGTATTTAAGAATACAATAGCTCCTAAACCAATTACAGCAATAATTAAGTAGAAGTAACCAATGAATCCAGTTGCGTAAACAACAGATTTTCTAGCTTCTTTTGCATTTCCAACAGTAAAGAATCTCATTAAGATATGTGGTAAACCAGCAGTTCCTAACATTAATGCCATACCTAAAGAGATAGCAGAAACTGGATCTGAAATAAATTTACCTGGAGCCATAATTGCTTGTCCTGATTTATGTGTTTCAACAGCTTTTGTAGCAAGACTAGCAAAAGAGAAATCAAACGCTGCAAGTACCATAAGACCCATGAAAGTTACACCAGATAATAATAATACAGCTTTAATAATTTGTACCCATGTAGTTGCAAGCATTCCTCCAAATGTTACGTAAATAATCATCATAACACCAACAAGAACAACAGCATACTCATAATCCATACCAAATAAGATTTGAATTAATTTTCCAGCTCCAACCATTTG
>CAZDFZ010000235.1:0-2741 GCA_964504855.1 uncultured Aliarcobacter sp. | reverse complement strand
TTGATTTTAAATTCAGATTTTTTGGATTTAGTATAAAAAGAAGAGTAAAAGTACTCTTCTCCAGACTCCTAAATATATCTTATAAAATCCTATATTATGGTACTTTTTAGAAGTATATATTTATTGATGTACCAATCGATGTACCAAAAACTAAAATTAACTAACTAATTTATCTAAAATTGAGAATAAATTTAATATCTTTTTATATCTATTTAAAAGTTTAAAGAAGTTACATAATGAGTTCAGATAAAAAAGATAAATACCCATTCCCTAATAGAAATGATGACATTTATGAAAATATAAAAATTATTGAAGAGTTCGAGTTTACACATTCAATTGTTTATGAATTTGCTAGAAGAAATGAAAATGTTAGTAATATATTAAATTTTTTAAATGATTTATTTGCAATTTATGAGAGTATTATCTATAAAACATTAGATAAATATAATAAATATTACTATCAAAATAATTTTAAAGAAGATGAGAATACTAGAAAAGTTGAAGAATTAATAAATCCTCTTATAAAGGAAGAAGTTTTAAAAGTAGTAGAATTTCATAATCAAAAAGAACTAAAAAACGAAGTTGAAGAATTATCTATTAAAAATGTTGAAGAAATATTTCATAATATTATAAGATTATTGACAGATAAACTATACAATGACTATTACATAATTTATACTACTGAATTTCCATCTCTATTTAAAAATATAAATAAAATTTATAATCCAACTTCTTACCTTGAACGAGATAAAACATTGACTGAAATAATAAATAATTTAAATTTGTTTGAACATGAATATAATATCAATAATAATAATTTTTTTAATATTTTTCAAATTAAAAATAAATATAAGAAAGATATTAAATTAAATATTATATATCCAAAATATAAAACTGCAATGAGAGATTTTACTGATACAAATATTGCATTTAATTTAAATTTACCAGCAAATGAATTAACAGATTTTATAATTAAACTGAAAGATGATTATGATAAGAAAAATTCTATTATAAAATCACCTTTAGAACTTTTTGGAGAAAAATTAGAAATTAAAGTTAAAGATTTAGATAAAAAAGATAAATGGGCAGATTTATTATTTATGTATGATTACTATAATGTAGGTATTAAGAATGATAAAAAGAAAGATGATATTGTAAAAGAAATACAACTAATATTTACAAAAATTTATGGTATCAAAACATTCAAAAAAACATTAGTTAAGAAAATTAGAGGTAAATCAAATGAAGATGAAACAAAAGAAATCAATCAATTTGAAATTATAACAATTGATGAATACTTAAATAAATATCCTGAAATTGATAAATTTAATTTAGATTTTGATGATACTGCTGATGTAAAACATTACTTTTCAACAAAAAGTATAAGAGATAAATATAAGCAAATTAAAGAGTATATAGAGGGAGATGATCCAAAATATAAAACATTAATTTGTAGATAATTTTTCCTATAGTAGAATTTTCTATTAATGTGATAAATTTTGTAAGAGACCGTTAAATATTTCGTGTCAAAGTAATTCTGATAGGAGAAATCCTATCATACCAGAAGGGAGTGTTAGAAATTTTGTGTCAGTCTGATAGAATTTATAATTCTAAAGGATTGGACAATGAATCAAACACTTGATTTAACAGATGCACTTGAACAAATTAAAGCAGGTGCAAAAATAGATGGTAAGGATGGAGTTTTAGCTCCACTTATTAAACAACTCACTGAAGCTGCATTACAAGCAGAACTTGAATCTCATCTTACAACAGAGATAAATAAAAATAGAAAGAACGGTAAATCTACTAAAACTATGAAATGTAGTGTTGGTGAATTTGACTTAGATGTTCCAAGAGATAGAAATGGTTCTTATGAACCTCAAATAGTTAAAAAACATCAAACTTATATGTCAGACCATATTGAACAAAAGATTTTATCTTTGTATGCTTTAGGTAATAGTTACTCTCAAATATCGGAACATATTGAAGAGATGTATCGGGTAGAACTCTCCAAAGCTACACTAAGTGCTATTACAGATAAAGTTATACCACTTTTAAAAGAGTGGCAACAAAGACCATTAGAATCAACCTATCCTTTTGTTTGGCTTGATGCAATACACTATAAAATAAAAGAGAATGGCAGATATATTTCAAAAGCTGTCTATACCATCCTTGGAGTAGGACTCAATGGTAAAAAAGAGATATTAGGACTTTATATATCCGAAAATGAGGGAGCAAACTTTTGGTTACAGGTTTTAACTGATTTAAACAACCGTGGAGTACAAGATATACTTATTGCTTCTGTTGATGGTTTAAAAGGCTTTCCTGAAGCTATAAAAGCAATTTTTCCAAATACAGAAATACAGTTGTGTATTGTTCATCAAATTAGAAACTCCATAAGATATGTTGCTTCTAAAAATCAAAAGGAGTTTATGAAAGATTTAAAACTCATTTATCAAGCCATTTCAAAAGAAGCAGCAGAAGATGCTTTAGTTCAACTTGAAGAAAAGTGGGCTAAAAAATATCCTATTGTAATTCAATCTTGGAAAAATAAATGGGGAAATCTATCTGCTTATTTTAAATATCCTGAAGATATTAAAAGAATTATTTATACAACCAATATAATTGAATCTGTTCATAGACAGTTTAGAAAGTTGACCAAAACTAAAGGTGCATTTCCAAATGAAAATTCACTCTTAAAACTTTTGTATATGGGTATTCAAAATGCAAGTAAAAAATGG
>CAZDFZ010000234.1:0-2750 GCA_964504855.1 uncultured Aliarcobacter sp. | reverse complement strand
TTGGTGCATGTGTAACTTCCTCAAACTCTTTTTTAACCCACTGTAATGTAAAAATTACTAATAGTTGAAGAAATTTCTTCTAATGCAGCAGCTGTTTCTTCTAATGAAACAGCTTGTTTATTTGCAGCTTCTGATAACGAATGAGAAAAATTTGACAATATTGTAGTGTCAGTATTTAATTTCTCACCACTAATCATAATCATAGCCAATAACTCAGAAACATTATTTCCAATTAATCTAGTACTAGATTTTAAACTTCCATAAGCTCCTGTCATAACTATTTTTTCATCAACACGACTTTCAAAATGTGACACACCAAAATCAAGTAATACATTACTTATCGATGATATTTTCAGATAAAGATTTTTTGATAGTAGATTTATTTTATTTTTTACTGATTCAATTTGTTGATTTGATGACTTAGAAGAGATTTCATACATAAAAAAACCATTCTCAATATGCTCAATCATTTTCTCAATTTCAATCAAAACATTTGTATCTTCAAATTTTTCACTCTCTAATTGACTTATTCTTTTTTTTAGTTCTTCAATTTCTTTATCTTTCTTACTATTTCCAAACATTTAACTTTCCTCTTTTAAGATATATATGAGATTTATTTTTACTTCTGGAATAATAACTAAAAATAATAAAAAATGCAGTAGATAATTTATACAATTTTGATATATTGGAGTTTAAGTTGCTTTTTTATAAAAAATAATATTTATAAACAATACAAATATTATCAAATATTTATTATATAAAATAATGAAGTAACAAGGATTTTCAAGTAATATAAATTACTTTAATAAGCTAGTGATCACAATTTTTGTGACCACTATTATTTAGTTAAACAATCTTCTTTACTAACAGTAATCTTAGTAATTAATTTACCTTCTTTATCCATATACACATAAACAAGTTTTCGTCCTTCATTTAATATAGGTCTTAAACCAACATCTTGACATTGAGTCGACTTTATATTTGGTGCAATAATTGATTCAACTTTTGCAATATCAACATCAGCAGTTAGTAAATTTACCATAGTATAATTAAAATATATATCTTTATCAACTAAAGCAACGTTTTCTAATCTAGTATCATTATCTATCATTCTAGGAAGAGGTTTATTTAGTTTACTAATATCTTTTTTCATAGCTATATTAGGATCAGTTATTTGACGAAATGTTACAACTAATATACTTATTATAAATATAGTATTTATAATCACTAAAATACGAGCTAATATTGACCAAATTTTATTACCTTTGTATTTAACTGCACTTCTATATATGGCAATTAAAATAAAAATATTATAAACTAAGCCAATAAGTAAAAATATATTAATAGGTAAAATTCCTACTTTTGGTATAAGTTCAAAATATTTAGCATCTATTAGTGAACATAACATTCCCAAAATAATATTTCCAATAATAACTCCAAATATCCAATATGTAACGGCTAAAGATATATCACCATTAAATAATCTTGTAATAAAATTTTTTTCTTTTACTATTTTTGTTGATTCTTCTAAAATCTCTTCTTGCATTATTCCTACCTCTTAAATTTAATTAATTTTGATTTTCTATCATTTTTTAGTTGAATTATTCCAAATTAAATGATGTATTGAGATTGCAATTATAGCATTTATTATATATATACTTTGTAGTTATCATTTAGAAGTATTCCTTTGATATAATCCCTCTTTAAAAAAATCAAATATATATAAGGAATTTAAATGTCAAAAATAGGAATATTAGTTGCTAGTTCAAACAATAATTTAAAATTAGGATTAAAACTAAAAGAGTTAGCAAATAGTTTAAATCATGAAGCAGAAGTAATAAATTTAGTAGATTTAAGACTACCACTTTATAGCACTGTTGAAGAGCAAGAAAATGGAATACCTGAAAATGCTTTAGATTTAGCAGAAAAAATTTTAGCTTTAAAAGCATTTATTATTGTTGCACCTGAATACAATGGTGTAATGCCACCTGTTCTTAACAATGCAATGGCATGGACTTCAAGAGCGACAAAAGATTGGAGAGATGCTTTCAATGAAAAAATAGTTGGACTTGCAACACACAGTGGTGGAGGTGGTGCAAAAGGTCTTCAAGCAATGAGAATAATGTTTCAGCATTTAGGAGCAAATATTCTTGCAAGAGAAATTCTAACTACTTATGAAAAACCTTTAAATGAGGAATCTGCAATTAGCATGATTAACTCTTTAGTAAAATTATCAAAAGCCTAAGATTTTTTCTTAGGCTTTTTTTATTTTTAAATATCTATTTTTTATACACTTTTGTTTCTAAGATGTAACTATTTTTTGTAATCATTTTATTATGAAAGAAAAAGTATATGTCCTTGACACAAACATCATCTTACAAAATCTTCAAAATCTCTACAAAATATCAGACAATAAAACTAACCACATTGTAATACCTGAAACTGTACTTCTTGAATTAGAGGATAAAAAGAAGTTAGTTAATGAATTAGGCTTTTATTCAAGAGAGTTTGCAAGACTATTAGCAAAGATGAAAATTAAAGAAGTTGATTATAAACTTGGCTTTAAAGTTGTGAAACTTTTTAATGATGAAATAAATCTTAATATCATTTCAAAAGATAAATATGACACTGTTATCGAGCAAATTCATATATCTGAATCAAATGATAAAAGAGTAATTGAAGTGTCATCAATTGCCCAAGAGTACTACAAAGGTTGCCAAACAATTTTGTGATCTCTTTATTCGTATGCT
>CAZDFZ010000233.1:0-2751 GCA_964504855.1 uncultured Aliarcobacter sp. | reverse complement strand
ATTTTTTATGATTATAAAATAGATCTTATTTTTTAACAAAATTACTTAAAAATAGGGATGTCTGCACACAAATCTTTCTATTTTTGTCGTAAATTAGTCAAATTTGAGGCATAGTTTGGGCAAAGTTTTATAAATTTTTAGCTCTTAGTATCTTCTATAATTTGAAGTATTACTTCTTTGAATAACTTAAAATCTTCATCAAGAGTATCCCAAAGTACTTTCTACTCCAAAATAATGATGAGTTAATACATCTCTCATTTTAGCAATTTCATTCCAAGGAATACTATTGGTAATTGTTTAACAGCTTCACCAATATTTTCAAATGCTTTTGCAACAGCATAAACTTTTTCAATATTATCTGTAAACTCTTCATAAGTAATTCCAGCTGTAAACTTTTCTATATTTTCACACTCTTTTAAAATACCTAATAGATATAATTTCCAATCTCTATTTGTGCTAAACATATATAAGGTCTTTGTTTATGTATGGCTTTAATTCTTCTTTAATTGTAGACTCTCTAACTAAGTCAATATGTGAATTTAAATTTTCTTCTAAAAATTTATTAAGTTTTAGATATTGAAACATAGAAAATTTCTTTTTATCATCTATTTCAAAAAGTATATCAATATCACTATCAACTCTATTATCACCTCTTGAAACAGACCCAAATAAACCTATTTTAGTAAGTCCAAATGTTTCTTGGAGGTATTCTTTTTGTGATTCTAATTGTTGTACTACTTGTTGTTTATTTATCACAATATTTCCTCCATCTTTTTATTCAATTGTATCAAATTGGATTATATAAGTAAATTAAATCTTAAATACTAAAAAACAAAACAACTTACAGAATATTATAAAAAATGTAATTTTACAGTAAAAAAGCAAATTCTTTTTACCATTTTTTAACAAAAAATATCATTACTATTTCAAATTGAAAGCGAAAGCAATCGAATTAAATGTATCAGGAGAATAAGACAATTAAACAGATTATAGAAAAAATATAGAACTGCAACTGGTGAGTTATTACAAATTATAACTTAAAACATCTTAATAAATAAAAGGGGAAAGAGATGATTGAGAATTTTAAAAATAGTTTACTTAACGATGATTCTCAAAGAAATAAAAAAAGAGTAAACAGGGATAACAGTTGGTTAAAAGATAAAAATCATTCAGTATTAAAGAAATTAGAAGAAAAAGGAGGAACAATATTTCTAACATCAGATGGAAAAATAGCTTATAGATTATCTCCAAATGAACAATATAAATCTACAAAAGATTTTAAAGGATTAGAAATTGTTCTTAAGAACTTTTTAGGTGTAGATGTTGATTTGTCTGCTTTTATTAAATCTAGTAAAAAAGAGAACTTACTTGATGAATTTGAAAATGAATTTAAAATTAGACCTAATGATTTAATTATGGTAAGTGGTACAACCTTTGAGCCAAATAATAAAGAGGAATTTATAGAACAAGAAAATGGAACATATTTGAGAAATGAATTTAAAGCATCTGAATATTTACAGATGAAAGGAGATGAAATAGTGAATGTAAATTTTAAATTTGAAAAATCAAAAACTTTTTATTTTTTACTTCACTTATTAAATTATGACTATCAAAGAGTTCAATGGGTAATAAATTGGTTAGCATATTTTTTCCAAGATTTAAAAAAATCTCAAGTGGCTCTGGTGTTAATTGGTATACAAGGAACAGGTAAGAATATATTTTTTAATCAAATTATTAGACCACTTTGGGGTGAAGCTTATACAAAAGCTATTAATGATAAAAGCCTTAATACAAAATATAAAGCAGGATTAGTTAAAAACAGTTTATTTTTGAATTTAGATGAAATTTCTGTAAATACTTCTTTAAGTGATAGTCAAAAAAACTTCCTTAAAGCATTAATAACAAATGATAGTGCAACTCTTGAAAAGAAATTTGAAAATTTAGAAGAAGAAACATTACTTCACGCACAAGTTTTAATCACTTCAAATGAAGCTTATGCAGTTGAGATTGAGAAAAATGATAGAAGACATACTGCTTTTTCGACAGGTGATACTTTAGTTAGTACAAATTTCTTAAGTTTAGGAAGTTATGACACTTTAGCTGAAGCTTTAACATCAGAATTAGAAATATTTGCTTGTTATTTAAAAGCATATCCAGTAGATGTAAAAATGGCAAATACGGCTTTAAGTACTCCAGAAAAAGATGAAATGATTCATCAATATGCAATGAAGCAAGAAGTAAAAGCTGTTAAGCAACAAAAGGTTTTACAGCCAAAATTAACTAAATTGCAAAAGAATCTTGATGAATTCGCTTATTGTATAAGAAATAAAAATATTGAATTTTTTGAGCCTATCAGATTTGAAAATGATGAATTATTTCAATCTATTCACAATGACTTTTATAATAATGTTTTTAGAGTTGAGAACTTATTACCAGTGTATAAAGCATTATATGGAAGCTATTCTATTAAAACTAGTTCTGAACTTTTAAGAGAATTGCAAAACATTGATTTTGATTTGTTTTCAAGAAGAAATATTTCTACATGGACAATAAATAATATTCAAGTGAAGTGTATAAATCTTCCATCTTATTCTAGATATTATTAATTATATTACACAAGAATTCATTTGAATTCTTGTGTTAATTGATAAATCATTTTAGGAACTAATTTGGTCAAAATAACGCGTTATAACACGTTTGTCAAACGAAGTGCTAAACTGGGCAGTTGAAAAATCATAAAAAGTTATATTT
>CAZDFZ010000232.1:0-2756 GCA_964504855.1 uncultured Aliarcobacter sp. | reverse complement strand
TCTTTGTTGCAGATATTTTTAAAAAAAATATAAATACCTATATAAAACAGATTGCTCCCTGTAGCCACACTTAGATGCCCTTGCTCCATAAATCATTTCACCATTTATCCATCTACAATTTGGAAAACCAAGAATAATAGAACCTTTATCTTCTAAATAATTTTGCACTAAATCCATAAATAAAAGTTTTAAATTTAATCCTGAACTTTGAAGAGTTCCTATTGAAATTATCAAATCAGCTTTTTGTAAATTTAACTCATTCAATTTATTTATATCGTGTTTATAAAAATTAAAATTATTTTGAGGAAATCTTTTTTTAGCAAATTCTATTGCACTTGAAGAGTAATCAATTCCTGTAAAATTTATAGTTGAAAAAACATCTTCATCAACCAAATTTTTAATAAGTTCAAACTCATCTGCTTTATTTATTCCTAAATTTAAAATAGATTTTTTATCTTGAACTTTTACATTTTTTAAAGCATTCATATAAGCGTATAAAAATGCTGGCTCTTCATTTTTATTTATTTTAAAAAAAATTGAATCTTCTCCATATTTTTCGTTTTCTTCACTATTTTTATCCAAATGAAAAGAGTCAATTTTATTTAATTTTTTAAATTTTAAAACCATAGTATTTTGTTTTAATTCACTTACCAATATTTTACAAAAGACTAATTCAGCTAAATCACACCAAGCTTTAAATGACCTATAAATAAACTCCTTTTGTTCAATAAAAACTTTTTCACCTGCAAAAAAGTTTTCTTCTAAATTTGGGTTTAATACTTCTATAAAAACTTCATTTTTATCTTTTAATTCATTATCAAGATATAAAACTATCTCATACATAGTCTCATTTAAAAACTTCTTCATTATATATCCATTACTTATTTTTGTTAAGATTATATTATTTTTTTGCGAAATCATTACTTCTAAATTAAAATATAGAATAAAATGATTATAAAAATGGTAATATATCGCTCTTAATTATAAAAAAAGGAAACTGGGTTGAGATATATTATCTTAGGGCTTATACTTGCTGGATTATTTCAAGTGTTTTTTTGGATTACACAAGACAACAAAGTAACACTGAAACAACAAAGTGCATCGGAAAGATTTGAATCACTTTCTTATGCTCCATTTGAAGGGTATGATAAAAAAGTACTATCTCCTGAAAAAATTGCAGAAGATATAGGTATTTTGTTAAATTATACAAATAGAGTTAGAACTTATGCAACTGCGGATGCTAAAGTAATTTTAGAAGTTGCTTCTAAAACAAATATGATGGTTGATTTAGGATTATGGCTAAGTGGTGATCATGAAGAAAATCATAAAGAGATTCAAAGAGGACTAGAACTTCTAAAAAAATATCCTAATAATATCAACAATGTTATTGTAGGAAATGAAACGCTACTTAGAACAGATTTAAATGAAACTGAGCTAATCGGCTATATAGATTTTGTAAAAGAATTTACTAAAAAGCCTGTAACTACTGCGGAAGTTTGGCATGCTTTAGCTAAAGCCGAAGATCTTGGTAATCATGTGGATTTTATTACAGTTCACCTTTTACCTTATTGGGAAAATGTTCCTATTGAACAATTCAATAGTTTTGTAATTGAAAAATATTCACTTATTGAGAAAAAATATCCAAATAAAAAGATAACAATTGGGGAAACTGGTTGGCCAAGTCATGGATATAATAAAAATGGTGCCGTTCCTAGTTTAAAAAATCAAGCAATTGCTATTGGTGGATTTATTGCTCTTGCGAAAGAAAGAAATTGGTCTTACAACATAGTTGAAGCCTTTGATCAACCATGGAAAGGTTATGATGAAGGAAACGTTGGTCAATATTGGGGAATGTTTACTTCTGATAGAGAGATTAAATTTAGTCTAAGTGGTGATACTGTATTAAATCAATATTGGTTCTATCAAATGATTGCAGCAATTATTATTGGTGCTTTATTAACTATATTTGGTCTTAGAAATCAAAGACTAAACTTAAATCATGCCTTAGCGTATGGTATTGCAGCTCAAGGTATGGCATTTGGTATTGTTATGGATATTATATATCCGTTTATTAACTATATGAACTTTGGTATGTGGGTTATGTGGAGTATGGGAACATTCTTGATGATTCCACTTGTTGTAATTACTTTAGCAAAAGCAAATGAGTTATTTAGAGTTTCAATAGGAATTCCACCTGAACGATTAGTTCCACTTGATTTAAGATCAGAAAATGTTCCTTTTGTTTCTATTCACGTTCCAGCTTATAAAGAGCAACCACACGTTTTAGAAGAGACATTAAGAGCATTAGCAAAATTAAAATACACAAACTATGAAGTTTTAGTAATTATCAATAATACTCCTGAAGAGTTTTACTGGAAACCAATTGAAAAAGTGTGTGAAGAATTAGGCGATAAGTTTGTATTTATGAATATTACGTGTACTGGATTTAAAGCTGGTGCTTTAAATGCAGCATTAGAGCAAACAAATAAAGAAGCTGAAATTATCGCTGTTATTGATGCTGATTATGTTGTTGAGTCAACATGGTTAGTTGATTTAGTTCCTTTATTTGATGATCCAAAAGTAGCTATTGTTCAAGCTCCTCAAGATCACAGAGATGGTGATGAATCAATATTAAAAGCAGCAATGAATGCAGAATATGCTGGATTCTTTGATATTGGTATGATTGATAGAAAGGAAGAAAATGCCATCGTTGTTCATGGAACAAAGGTAATGGTAAGACTAAGTTCTATGATGGT
>CAZDFZ010000231.1:0-2759 GCA_964504855.1 uncultured Aliarcobacter sp. | reverse complement strand
TGGAGCAAGACACTCAAATATAAATTTAGGTTACAAAATTGATTTTGAACTTGAACATACAAAATCTACAATTCCAAGATTAAAAGATGTGATGCAGCTAGGCTTTCCATGGATACTTGATAATGAAAAAATGTACTGTTGGCAAAGGTATATAAAACTTTTTTATCCTCACTTAAAAGATATAGAACAAATTGATGCTTTTTATTTTTATTCACTAGAAAACTTAGTTCATATTATGGTAAAACAAAATACTTTAAGAGCTATTTGTGAATCTTATATATCACTTTTAGAGTATGAAGGGCGACTTCATAATGATCTAGAGTGTTTATTATGTGAAAATATAATCACAGAAGATGCTTCTTTAGTTAGAGGTTTTTTACCTGTACACGGAACTTGTACATATTCAAGAAGATTTGAAATATCAAAAATAAAAGAACTATTTGAAAGAAAAAAGATAATCAGTTTCAACGATGAAGAAGTTGAATCTTTATGGGATACGATTCTTCAAGGTTTATAGTTTATATATAGTTGCGTTGTTTTATGCTTTTATTTATAATTGCATAATTTTTACATCCATCTTCAATTTTACCATCACAAGCTTTTCCAAAAAATTCTTTAGCTTTTATATAATCTTGTTTTACACCCTCAGCATTTGCATACATAAACCCAAGATTTAAACAAGCCATTGATCTTCCTGCATTACAAGCTTTTACAAACAATTCCCTTGCTTTAAAAAAATCTTGTTTTACACCCTCACCTTTTCGGTATAAATTTCCAAGATTAGAACAACCTGCATTTTCACCAGCTTCACAAGCTTTTCCAAATAAATCTTTTGCTTTAAAATTATCTTGTTTAACACCTTCAGATTGAGTATACATAAGCCCAAGTTCTGTACATGCAACTGCTTTTCCTTTGTCACAAGCCTTTGTAAAAAATTCTATTACTTTTGTATAATCTTTATTTACACCTTTAGCCGTTTTATACATTATTCCAAGATTATAACAAGCTAAAGAATCACCTAAATCACAAGATTTAGTAAAAAGCTCTATTGCTTTTGGATAATCTTGTTTCACATCTTTTCCATTTGCATATAATGCACCAAGAAAAGTACATGCTTTTACTTCTTTATTATCACATGCTTTAGAGAGTAATTCATTTGCACTTTCTTTATCACCTCTTTTATAAGCTTCGAAACCTAAATCGGCATAATTTGCAAATAAATTTGAATTTATCACAACTATTGCAATAAAAGTTGAAATGATTTTTTTCATTTTAATTACTCTGCTTTGATATTAATAATTTAATTATTGAGATTATTGTAACACAAAAATCTGATGATTTGAATTACAAAAAAGAAAAGAAGTAAAACCTTAAAAAAGGTCTTACTTTTATAAAATTAGATAGTCTCTTCGTTTAATAATCTATCTTGTAATGCTTGAATTGCATTTTTTAATATAGAAGTATCAAAACCATAAGTTGCTGCTTTATTTAAAGCTTTTTCTATACTTATATCACTTAGTGGATCATTAATATTACATGCTGTTTTTATTACATCTAAAATTTGTGATTTTCTTTTATAATTTTCACTTGCTTTTGACACGTCATCAACATTTTCAATCATATTAATTAAATTATCACTAAGCTTCCAATGTCTAAAAATTTGAGCCGTTATTTGAGATGTAGTTGAACCAATTAACTCTTTTTCAACACTTTCAACAGCTTCACCAGCATCAATTTTACTTTTAAATAAATCTGATTTTTTTTCACTTAAAATAATATCTGCTAATACAAATTTTCCCGTTTCTTGTAATAATGCTGGTAAAAGCATTTCTTCTTTTAAATCAACATCAATTTTAGATAACCATAAATTTGCTAATGTTGAAGAAATATTTGAAGCTCTCATAAAATCATCACTAGTTATACCATAAGGTTCTAAATTCGTCATTAAAAGATTTTGAACCGTTCCACCAATAGCAATAGAAATTGTAAAATTTATTCCTAATAAGCTAACTGCTCTACTTGGTGTTTCTACTTTCGATCTAAATCCAAACATAGCTGAATTAGAAATTTTTAATAGTGTAGAAATTATTAATGCATCTTTTTCAATTATGTTTAATAATTCAATAGCTTCCTTATTAAGTTTTTTTCTAAACTCTTCTATTTCTATTATAGTTTTAGGTAATGGTGGAAGTGATTCTATCTTTTCTAAAATATTAGATGACAAGCGAACTCCTTATTTAATTATTATTTTTATTGTAACAAAAAATTTATCAATAGTATATAAATTATTATTAAACATTGAACCTAAAATGCATTATGTCACCATCTTGTACAACATAATCTTTACCTTCAAGTCTTAACTTTCCAGCTTCCTTACATTTTGATTCTCCACCTAGATTTATAAAATCTTCGTATGCAATAACTTCTGCTTTAATAAATCCTTTTTCAAAATCATTATGAATAACAGCTGCTGCTTGTGGAGCTTTTGTATTTTTTCTAATTGTCCAAGCTCTAACTTCAACTTTACCAGCTGTAAAGTATGATTGAAGACCTAATTTATCAAATGCTTTATGAATAATTTGTTCTAAACCTGATTCAGTAACTCCTAAATCTGATAAAAATTCAGTAGCTTCTGCTTCTTCTAGACCTACAAGTTCTTCTTCAATTTTTGCACATAAAACAATAACATCTGCATTTACAGCAGCTGCATGTTCTTTTAAAATATCAACATATTTATTTCCACCATCTGCTAATGAATC
>CAZDFZ010000230.1:0-2787 GCA_964504855.1 uncultured Aliarcobacter sp. | reverse complement strand
AATTGCTGCTTAGGGATTATAATTTCTGAGTATGTTTTAGGGTTGACAGATCAAAATAATATAACAGGATGTAGTTATAAATTTTCAAAATATGAACAACAAAAATTATCTAAATTAACATTAAAGAATATATTTTTATATAAAATAAATAACTTATTGCCAATTAGTAATATTAAATTACAGAATAAAAAAACTTCTTATCATTTTAATTTTTGTTTACAATCAACTAAAATAATTAATAATTTCTTTAGTACTAAAATAAAACAGCATATATTAGTATCTAATAAAAATTTATTACCTGTAGCAAAACTAATTTCACAATGTTTTGTAAATAACAAAATGCAATTACTTATTGATAAACATTTATTATTTCATGAATTCGTATTAAAAAAAATAAAAAAACTTCATAATGATAAAATAGTTTTAGATTTAGGTGATTCAATATGCATAAAAGCAAAAGGTTTTCTTGGGTTAAAAATTTATACTTCATGGAAAGATATAGAAATTAAAAAACCAAATATTAAAGACGAATTAGAAGATGCAATAAAATCTATAAAAAAAGGAGAATATTATCAAATATATCTTGCTTACCCAAAAAACAATGAATTTACAAAACAAATACCAGTTGTAGTAGATGAATTAAAAAATAAAGAGTACCAAATTAAAGCTATCCCATATTCTTTGAGATCAACAATAAAATAAAAATTAAGGATTAAAAATGTCAACAGCAATCTTTTTTGCAAGTAGTACAGGTAATTCAGCTGAAATAGCAAATAAAATTTCTAATGAATTAAATAATATAGATGTATTTGACTTAGCAAATACTAAAATTGAAAAAATGAATGATTATAATAAATTGATTATTGGAGGTTCAACTTGGGGTGATGGAGAATTAAATGATGATTGGGAAGATGTATGGGATGACTTTTGTAAACTTGATCTATCAAAAAAAACCATTGCACTTTTTGGATTAGGTGATCAAGAAAGTTATAGTTATGAATTTTGTAGCGCAATTGGCATTATTTATAAGCAAATAATTAGTACTAATGGAAATATTATTGGATTCACATCTACTGAGGGTTATTATCATGATTCATCTAAAGCTCAAATAAATAATCAATTTGTTGGATTATTAATTGATGAAGACAATCAAAGTGAATTAACAGATGAAAGAATAAATAAATGGATAAAAGAAATTAAAGAACAAATACTATAAATTATTTAAAAAAATAAATATATTCAATATGAAATAAAATAAAATTTTTCATATTGAAATATTTAGAATTATTCTTTATTTTAATCATCTTTTCTTTCTAAATTACTCTCTTTTATTTTTAATAAACTATCTTCTAAATATTTATTCTCTAAATTTTTAAGAATAGCTAATTTATTTTTTACATAGGTTATATCTTTTGCTTTTGGTACCATATATGGAGTTACAATTATTACTAGATTATTCTTTTTATTATTAGAAACTTCATTTTTAAATAATTCACCAAATAAAGGAACATCTCCAAGTATAGGAACTTTTTGATTTGTTGATTCAAGCTTATTTTCTATTAAACCTCCTATAATTACGCTTTCACCATTATTTAAAATAGCTGTAGTTTTTATCTCTTTTTTTAATGTATCAGCATTTCCACTTTTTGTTTGAGTTGTTTTTATAGCTTCTAAAATTGTATTTATTTCTAAGGTTACTTTATCTTCATTTGAAATTCGAGGCTTCACTTTAAGAGTAAGTCCAACATCTTCCCTTTGAAAATTGGTTCTTTCATTTCCAGCAGCAGTTTCAGAACTTGAAGTTTTGATAGAAATTTTTTCTCCAACATAAATAGAACACTCTTTATTATTTATAGCTAAAATAGAAGGTTCAGAAACAATTTCTAATGCTCCATTTTGTTTTAGTAAATTCAATGTTGCACCAAGAGCTAGTCCTGATTTTATATCTGGAATATTCAATCCAATAGTATCAGGAACAATTGAAACAGAATCACTTCCTCCATTTAGATTTGAGGAAAAAGTTGCTAAACCATTATTTCCAACACTTCCACCAAATACACCATAAGAAACTCCTATTTTATCAACCATTTCATCATTTACTTCTATAATCTTTGCTTGTACATAAACTTGTGCTTTTTCTTTATCTAATTCTTCAATTAAAATTTTTATATCATTCATTTCTTCATATGTAGCTTTTACAATTACAGCATTTAATTCATCATCTAAAGAAATTATTGGTTTAATATTTGGATTGTCATAGATATTTTTACTGATCATTGAATCAAGAATTTTTATTACATTTATTGCTTCAATATTTTTTAGATAAAAGATTTTTGTATCTTTTTTTATAATTATTTCTTTATTAGGCAATCCAATGCTTGTTTCAGGAAGAACTATTTCTTTATTTAATTTTACAACTCTTAAAATATCATTATTTGAAAGAAGAGTAAAACCTTTATCTTCTAATACATAGTTTAAAATCTTTAATAAATCGTTTTTATTTATTGGCTTATTTGAAACAAAATTTACATTTCCATCTATTTCTTGTGTTATTAATATATTTTTATTGATAATTTTTGATGTAATTTTAATAAATTCTACTATTTTTAAATCTTTGAAATTTATATTTATTTCATCATTTGCACTTAATTTAAAAATTAATATTCCACTAAAAAAAATTAAAACAAATAAAAAATTCTTCATATCAACTCCAAATTATTAAAAATAATAAATTAAGTTATTATGATAGTAAAATATTTCTTGAAAGTAAAGTTTTTAAAACTTCTA
>CAZDFZ010000229.1:0-2794 GCA_964504855.1 uncultured Aliarcobacter sp. | reverse complement strand
TAGTATTAACTTTAACCTATAACTTACAAATATTTTTGTATTATATAGATTCTAAAAAATACTATAAGATTATTTAATATAAAACAAGGAATTTTAATTATGTTAGATTTAGCAATAATTGGTGGAGGACCTGCTGGATTAACAGCTGGATTGTACGCAACTAGAGGTGGATTAAAAAATGTAGTTATGTTTGAAATGGGTATGCCAGGAGGACAAATTACTAGTTCATCGGAAATAGAAAATTATCCAGGTCAAATTGAAGTTGTTTCTGGTATGGATTTAATGATGAAATGGCCAGAACAATGTCAAAGATTTGGATTAAAACATGAAATGGCTCAAATTGATAGAGTTACAAAAACGGGTGATATTTTTACTGTAGTTACAAATGATAAAAAAGAATTTCAAGCAAAAACAGTATTAATTGCAACAGGTTCTGTTCCTAAAAAAGCTGGATTTAAAGGTGAAAACGAATTTTTTGGAAGGGGTGTTTCAACTTGTGCTACTTGTGATGGATTCTTTTATAGAGGTAAAGAAGTAGCTGTTATTGGTGGTGGAGATTCTGCCATTGAAGAGGCTGTTTATCTATCAAAAATGTGTTCAAAAGTTTATTTAGTACATAGAAGAGACACATACAAAGCAGCTCCAAGTACAATAGAACATATGAAGCACACAGCGAATATTGAAGAAATTACAAATGTTACTGTTGAAGAAGTTTATGGAGATGCATCAGGTGTTCAAGGCTTAAAAGTTAAACATAAAGAAACAGGCGAAATTAGAGATTTAGCTACACCAGGTGTTTTTGTTTTTGTAGGAAGAGATGTTTTAAATGCTCCTTTAAAACAAGAAGATGGAACTTATTTATGTGATTTAAGTGACTTAGGTGAAGTTGTTGTAGATTTAAGAATGAGAACATCAGTTAAAGGACTTTATGCTGCTGGTGATATAAGGATAGATGCTCCAAAGCAAGTAGTTTGTGCAGCAGGTGATGGTGCAACTGCAGCAGTTAACATAATTGAATAGTTAGGATAAGGAAAGTTTTTAATGATAAAAGTAGGTATTTTAGGTAGTACAGGAAGAGTAGGTTCACTTTTAATTGATGATTTATTGAATGATAGTGAAGCAAGAGTTGGTGCAGTTCATGTTTATGATAAATTAAAAAGAACTTTGCCAGAAGATACGATTGTAACAAATGATATGAAAGTTTTATTTGACTCTTCTGATGTTATTATTGATTTCTCAGCTCCAGCTGCTACAGAGGCATTATTAACAGAAGTTGTTGAAAATGGTGGAAATAAACCTCTTGTAATTGCTACAACAGGATTTAACAAGCATCAACAAAATTTATTGTTAGAGGCTAGTAAAATCGTACCTATTTTATACGCAACTAATATGAGCTTAGGAGTTGCTGTTTTAAACAAACTTGTTGCTCTTGCATCAAAAACCTTAAGAGATTTTGATATAGAAATAGTTGAACAACATCATAGACACAAAGTAGATTCTCCATCTGGAACAGCTTTAACACTTGCTGAACATGCAGCAAGTGCTAGAGATTTAGACTTAGATGAAGTGAGAATTTCTGGACGAGACGGACAAATTGGTGCAAGAACTAAAGATGAAATTGCAGTAATGGCATTAAGAGGTGGTGATATTGTTGGAAGACATACAGTTGGATTATACAATGATGGTGAATTTTTGGAATTAAATCACACAGCAACTGCTAGAAATACTTTTTCAAAAGGTGCAATTAAAGTTGCAAAATGGATTATTGGAAAGGAAGCAAAACTATTATGTGCGCAATAGTTGGAATTTACGGTAATGATAATGCAGCAAGATTAGCTTCAATCGCTTTATTTGCAATGCAACACAGAGGTCAAGAAGCAACTGGTATTTCATCATCATGTGATGGAAAAATCTATACAAAAAAAGATAGAGGTCTTGTTTCTGAGGTATTTACAGATAAAGCACTTGCATACTTAAAAGGGAATATGGCAATTGGACACAATAGATATTCAACTGCAGGTGGAGATTCAATTTTAGATGCACAACCTGTTTATGCAAAATATAAATTAGGTGAAATATCTATTGTTCATAATGGAAATTTAATCAATAAAGACGAAGTAAGAGAAGATTTAATTGATAGAGGTGCTATTTTCCAAACAGGAATGGATACTGAAAATTTAATTCATTTAATTGCTAAAAATTCTCAAGATAATTTAACAGACAGAATAAAAGAAGCATTGCAAAAAACTATTGGAGCATATTGTTTTATTGTTCAAAGTAGAAGTAAACAATTTGTAATTAGAGATAGATATGGAATAAGACCATTATCTTTAGGAAAATTGAAAAGTGGTGGATATATAGTTGCAAGTGAAACTTGTGCATTTGATTTAGTTGGTGCAGAGTTTATTAGAGATGTAAATGCTGGTGAAATGTTGATTTTTAGTGAAGATACTGATGAGCCTGAATCAATTCAATTATTTGAGCCACAATTCAGACCATGTGCTTTTGAATATGTATATTTTGCTAGACCAGATTCAGTAATTGATGGTAAAAATGTATATAGAACTAGAGAAAATATGGGAAGAGCATTAGCTAAAAATGATGTTGGAAATGGTATTCAAGTTGATATGGTTGTTCCTGTTCCTGATTCAGGGGTTCCAGCAGCTTTAGGTTATGCTGCACAAAGTGGAATACCATTCGAGTATGGAATAATTAGAAATCATTATATTGGAAGAACTTTTATTGAACCAACGCAAGAGATGAGAGATTTAAAAGTAAGAATGAAATTAAGTCC
>CAZDFZ010000228.1:0-2795 GCA_964504855.1 uncultured Aliarcobacter sp. | reverse complement strand
GATAAAGAATTTGCTCCAAGTATTGCAAAAGGTTTAACTGAAAATGGGTTAACAGTTGTAGCAACTGGTGGAACACATAAAATTATCAGTGACTCAGGAGTAGAGTGTGAGAAAGTATTAAAAGTTAGTGAGGGAAGACCTAATATTATTGATTTATTAACAAATGGTGATATTTCAATGGCTATTAATACAAGTGAAGCAAAAGAGTCATCTAAAGATGATGGAAAAGAAATAAGAAGATCTGTTTTAAGAATGAATGTTCCTTATTTTACAACAGTAGCTGCTGCAAATGCTGCTGTTGAAGCAATTAGAGTATTAAAAACAAATGATGTTTCAACTCCAAAATCAATCCAAGAATTTTTAAACGACTAAGAGTTTATGGATTCTTCTTTAGTTTATCTAGTTCAAACAGATACGACAGTAGGTTTCTCATCTTCAAATGATGAGAAGCTCTCTTTAATAAAACAAAGACCAACTTCAAAAAAAATACTTCACACAGTTGATTCATTTAAAACATTAAATCAAAACACTAGAATTCCTAAAAGATTTAGAAGAGTTATCCGAAATAGTAAAAAAACAACTTATGTGTACCCAAATTTAAAATCATTTAGAGTTGTTGATAAAAGGTCTAAATTTTATGATTTTATACATAAATTTAAGATTTTATACTCTACATCTGCAAATAAAACAGCTGAAAATTTTAATAAAGAGTTCGCAATTTTAGGTGCAGATATTTTGGTAGAAGACAAAAGGGATTTTTTTGAAACAAAAGCGTCAAGAATATTAAAAGTCTCAAAAAAAAGACGGAAGATATTGCGATAATTAATCATTTTAAGCAAAAGCAAACTCAAACTAAAATATAATCACACTCTCAAAAATGACCCTGTCGTCTAGTGGCCAAGGACGTCTGGATTTCCTCCAGAACACGCATGTTCGAATCATGCTGGGGTCGCCAATACAAAAGTACCGTAAAATAGCTTGTTTATTGGCTTTATTTAAAAATAATCTACTTTAAGGTTTCATTGGGACATACCTTGGGACATACTTTCTAATTTGAATTCATAGTTAATTAATAAGTTCTTTTTCTAAATCTTTTTTATTTGATTTAATAATATATGAATTTCCAATTATTAGATCTTTATATTTTGGAGCATGTTTTTCATATACTTCAGGATTATTTGCTTTTTTAAGATGATTTCTTTCTCCTCTTAAATTTACGCCATGAATAAATTCTTTCATTATTGTTAAATAATATTCTACTTGTTCTTTTGATAATCCAGACAAAAGAACAAGTTCTGTTAAAAGTTTACTATTTTCATATCTTTTTAGTTCTCCTTGTACGGCTCTTCTTAATTCTTTAATTTCACTATAAGCATTTCTCTCTATATTTGATTTTGTCTCTTTTCTAATTATTTTAATTCTTTTTCTTCTTTTTTCTCTAACCAATGATCGTTTATTTATGAGACATTTACTAAAAATTTTATATAAATCATATATATAAAAAGCTTTTGAAATATTTTTTTTAAATACATCGCTTGTATTTGGAAATAGTCTTTTTGTTGTTTTAGAATTATCATTTACATGTTTTATATTTGCAGGTATTTCAGTATTATCATTTATTAATACTAAATTAAAAATCGATTCAATGGAATTTCTTACTATATTTTTATTATAATCATATTCATCTTTAACTTTTGATATAAGAAGTAAAAGTTCTTCTTTTGATAAATTTAAATTTATAGGTAAATTAATTAATCTTGCATTATCAAATAAAATTTTTGGTCTTGAAAATAATGTTTCCGTTTGAATATATGATTTTCCAAATTTATTAATATTTGAATTGTTTAAAGAATTAGATAATAAATCATTATCATCATAAGCAATTTGCATAAGTAAATCTTTATTCTTTTTTTCTTTTAATGTTTTAAGAAAATTTTCATCCAATTCTTTAAGATAAATTGTACTTGTTAATAATTTATATTGAATTTCTTTTTTATGTTTATTTTTACATGGTATATATATTTCATTTTGATAAAATAGAGCATTAATTGGATTTATATTAGTTTTAATATACTCATTAGTATTATTCTTTAAGATATATAATTCTCCTATACTATGATAATAATATATCAGTGCTTGATATATATCTTCATATTCCATGCTTTTATTTAGTATAAATTTATCAATTGTTCTAACACTCCAAGGACTTTCTAATATTTCTTTATATTTTTTTATTTTTTCAAAAATATTACCATCTTCACAGTCAAATCCAATAAAACTATTCTTACTAAGTCCCAATAAATTCATTTGTAATGTTAATTCTAGTATTTTATCGAATACTTCAATCTCTGTAATATCTTTATTTTTTAGTAAATTATCATATTCATTCAAAAGATTATTATACTCATCAGTTCTAATTAGCATTTCATATGCAATACAATAAATATATTCATAATTTTTGAAATTTTCAAATATTTTATAAATTGATAAATCAAATAAGTTATTTGATATTTCTTCTTTAAATTCTTCATAAAGATTGCTTAAAAATTTACTCTCTTTTATTGTTTTCAATATTAAATCCTTTAAATCTGAAATATTATACCTGCAGTAATAAATAAAACTATACTTTAAAAGATATAAATAGAAGTTTTTTATAGCTTAGAATAACCTATATATCGATGCTGGGAAAAATTATAAAAAATTCCTAGGTATTGGAAATCAGAAGCATAGGTATATTTCATTCATAGGAAGCAAAAGGAGCTCAAAGTTTGTTTCTTATAATTAAAGGAAATTAC
>CAZDFZ010000227.1:0-2809 GCA_964504855.1 uncultured Aliarcobacter sp. | reverse complement strand
AAATGATTTTCTGCTTCTTAACTCTAAAAATCTATTTCTTAATTTAATTTCATCATTAACTTTTTCGTCATTAATATCAAATGGCATTGGTTTTGATCTGTTTTCAATCACTAAATCTTTTAATACGATTTCAATTTTACCAGTTTTTAGATTTGGATTTTCAAGTCCTTCACCTCTTGCTCTTACAACACCAGTTGCAATAAGAACAAATTCATCTCTTACTGTTTCAGCCATTGCTAAATCATCTTCGCTATCACTTGGATCAGCTACAAGTTGAACTAATCCGCTTTTAGCTCTTAAATCTATAAATATAATTCCACCATGGTCACTTCTGCTCCATTTCTATAAATATTCGCGATTTTATCTAAATCTTACTTAATTTCTGAAAAGCCATATTCCGTAGCTTTAAATAATCTAGGTGTATAGATTGCTTGATTATTTTCAATTTTTGTAGGAATTACATTTGTATTTTTTCCATAATATAAATAATTAATTCCAACTAATACAGAATAATTAACCCATTCATACTGAATATCTCCACCAAAAGTTGAGATTTCATCTCTTAACTCTTTATCAACAACATCGATTGAATTGGCAAGAATCAAATGTTCTCTATCTTGTTCTTGAGTTAATGTCATTAATAAAGGGTCATAATTTAACTGCGTTGATAAAACGACATTTGGTTTAACATCATAAGCTCTTAATTGAGATAAAATCATAGATGTTTTTACAATATCTGTATTTAAATATAATGTAGAATTTGTAATTCCTGAACTTCCTACTATATCTTTAAAATTATTCTCATTTTTATTTATCTCTTTTTTCAATCTTGTATTAGAAACTATTGAATCATAAGATTTTTTAAGTTTTGCACCTAAGTAAGAGTCTTGATAAAACATAACATTAGAATTACCATTTGAATAACTATCTAACTTTTTAATTTGATCATCATAAGATATTGAACCAAAAATTAAATTACTATTACTTCCCGCTGCTTCTTTTTTTTCAATAAGCGGTAAATAAACTTTTAAATCACTTGAAGCTACACTATTTATTGTAGAAATAGAATTTGGTGTAAATAAAGCAATCACATTTTTAATATTTGCATTTCTAACTTCTTGAAATGCAGAAGCTATTTTTGCAGGATTTTCATTTTCTGTATCAATTACAACTAAATCATAGTCTGTATTTTGATGCGATAAATACCCAGAAATGGTACTTATCGATGATTTAGAATATTTAGAAACTAAATTTGAAGGGTAAATAAATGCAACTTTCATTTTAACTTTTGTTGTATCTAAATCTATTTTACTATCTGCAACATTTTTACTTTCAACAACGTTATTTTCAATTACTTTATTCTCTACAACTTTATTTTCATTTTTATTCTCAATCTGGTTTTCACTTGAACCTCTTGGTTTAGTATTCTCTATTTTGTCACCTTCCATAATAGGAGCAACATCATACTCAACAGGCTCTTCTACTTTTGGCTTCTCTTTTTTTGATTTACCTTTAGTATCTGTTTCAATTATATCCATTGGTTCAAATTCTTGAACAACTGTTTTTTTGTCTTCTTTTATTGTAGGTTTCACATAAGTGTTATTTTGCTTATTTGGCATTTTTAATTGTACAGACTGTTTAGGCGTACAACCAAAAAACAAAAATACAAGTACGAAAAGGGCAATTATTTGCTTCAATTTAAACTCTCCATGTAATTTTTAATTTTTAACATATCATAATATGCATCTTTTTTAGAAGATGGATTCCTTAGTAAAAAAGTAGGTGAAAATGTAGTTATTAATGGAATTCCATTAAAAGATAACTCTTTTCCTCTAACTTGAGAAAAATTATCACCATTTTTTAATAAGTACGAACAAGTTTTTTCTCCAAGCACAACAATCAATTTGGGTCTTATCAACTCAATTTGCTTTAATAAATAATCATGACAAGTTTCAATATTTGAATTATTAAATCCATTTTGGCTTTTACATTTTACTAAAGTAGTAAAATAAATTTCTTCTTTAGTAATATTTAATACATTTTCTATCATTTTAGTTAGTAATTCACCACTTTTTCCAGAATAATGAATACCTAACTCATCTTCACTATTTGTTGGTTCATCACTAATAAACATAATATTTGCATTTATATTACCATAACCAAATAATACATTTTTACGGCACTTTGAAAGTTCACATAAATAACAATGATTAACACTTTTGTTTAATTCCAAAATACTATTAGGTAACTTTTTATTTTTAATACTATTTGAGAAAAAATCAAAAGGTTCATGATACTCGTAACCAAATGATTTTAAATAATTTAAATGTTTTAACACACGATTTTTTACTAAATTTGTCATTTGAAATTGTACATAAATAATTCTTGAACATTTATTTGTTCCAATATTTGTAACAATAATTATAATATACTTGACTTTTGTTCCAATTATTTGTAAAATACTCAAACAGTTTAGAATAGGAAATGAGATGACGGCACCTAGTTTAAGAAAACTAGAATTCGATTTGAATGTAAATAAAACAACATTACATAATTGGAAAAAGAATAGACCAAAGCTTTATCAATTTATTATTGAATCTTATAGAGATAGGGAAATTTTAAAAAAACAGTTAGAATTAATGATTGAACAAAAAAATTTAATAGAAAAAGAGATTGATTTAACTAAAAATAGAGTTTAGTATGCAAAGTTATGGAGCTAAATATATATAGTATAACTTTTGTCAAACGAAGTGATAAACTGGGCAGTTGAACTTTAAAAAAAGTTACTTTCCGAAACTTAAACCACCTC
>CAZDFZ010000226.1:0-2815 GCA_964504855.1 uncultured Aliarcobacter sp. | reverse complement strand
GGGATGTTTATTTTATGATCAAGGTTGTCGTGGTCCAATGACTCACAGTTCTTGTAATAAAATTTTATGGAATGAAGTAAGTTCAAAAACACGAGTTGGAATGCCTTGTATTGGATGTACAGAGATTGATTTTCCAAGAAATGATATGTTAGAAACGAAAAAAAATATTGGAATACCTTTTGAAGTTCCTTTTGGTATTTCAAAAAGAGCATATTTAAGTATAAGTGGTGTTGCAAAAACTTTTAAAATTGATAGACTTCATAAAAAACTAATGGAATAATCGTGAAAACAATAGATTTGGTAGAAAGAATTGAAGGTGAAGCGAAACTTCATTGTACTTGGGAAAATAATAAAGTTAAAGATGCCAGAATAGATTTTTTAAATTTTAGAGGTTTTGAATATATTTTACAAGGAAAGTCACCTCTTGATGCACTTGTTTATACTCCAAGAATTTGTGGAATTTGTGGTCAAGCTCACTTAAAAGCTACCGTTGAAACTTTAGAAAATGTATATGAAAATATAGGTCAAAAGCTAGAAATTTCACCAAAAGCCAAACTTTTAAGACAAATTGGTTTGAATATTGAGATAATAGATTCTCATATAAAATGGTTTTATATGTTTATAATGCCAGACATTATAAAACTAGATTCAAATGATTTAGGAACATTTACACCATTAAAAGGTGCAAGATGGATGGAAGCTCAAAAAATTGCAAGTGAAACTATAAAAGCATTAGCAATAATTGGTGGACAATGGCCACATACATCATATATGCTTCCAGGTGGAGTTATGAGTGATCCTACCAAACTTGATTTAATTATGATGCAAAATTATCTTCAAACAGCAATTAGTTTTTTTGAAAAATCTATTTGTGGTGTTAATTTGGAAAATTATTTAGCATTTAATAGTGTTGATGATATTGAAAAATTGAATGCAGATTTAAAATATTTTAAAGATTTATCTTTTAAATACTCTTTAGAAAATTATGGAAAATCTTACAATAGATTTATTACTTTAACAGAATCAAGACTTTTTAAAAGTGGAAAAACTAAACAAAAAATAGTTAATAATTTAGATTTTTCAAAAATCATAGAAGATAGTACTTTTTCTTTTTCATTAAATAAAGAAGAAAATAGTGATAAAAAACATACTTGGTCTAAATCTGTAAGTTATGATGAAAGTTTTTTTGAAACAGGACCTTTAGCAAGGGCTGTTATTTCAAATAGAGATTTTATAAAACAAATACATAAAAATTTTGATGATTCAGTTTTTACAAGAGTAATAGCAAGGATTGATGAATTAGGTTTTTTACTTTTTGAAACTTATAATATGATTTCTTTAGTGGATATTTCTCAACCATCATATATAAAGCCTAAAATTTCATTAAAAAATATTTCTACAGCTCATGGATTAGGAGTTGTTGAAGCTTGTAGAGGTTCTTTATTTCACAAAGTTAATATAGAAAATGGTTTGATAAAATCTTATGATGTAATAACTCCAACTGTTTGGAATTTAGGACCACAAAAACATAAACAAAAAGGAATAGCTCAAAAAGCAATCATTGGAACTCCATCAATTGATATAGCTAAAATTGTTCTAAGAAGTTTCGATGTTTGTTCAGTTTGTACAACACACTAAGAAATATTTTATAAATATAAAAAGTGTATATTTGTAACAAAGTTAAAAAAAACTGAAATCTATAACTACTTATATATTTTTAGAACAGAATAATTTAAATACACCATAAAATCAATAACCATAAACACTTTTTACAGCCTGAAATGCTAATTGTTATCTTAATGCTATTTTCCATTTTTTTTGATTAAGTCATACTTAAGTTTGTTATTGTTACTTTACAAGTAAGTAAATGAACATTCATTTTTAAGGAGCAAAAGGCATGATCGATTCGCAAGATATGGTAAAAAAAGTTTTTACCCAAAAATCAGGAAGAGTAGAAACAAATAAAGGTGAAGAATATTATAACTCTTTATTTGAAAAAGTAAAAGGTCGTCTATCAGCTTTAAGAGCGCAACCAGCACTTAAAGATATTGATATGATGGATGTAATTGAAAGTGAAGGCGTAAATAGAAGAGACTTCTTTAAGTGGGTAAGTGCAACAACTGCTACACTTATGTTACCTCCTATGTTCGCTCCTTTAGTTGCAGAAGCAACAGAACTTATGAACAGAGTTCCTGTTATTTGGATTGAATTACAAGATTGTGCTGGAAACTCTGAAGCACTTTTAAGAAGTTCAGCTCCTACAGTTGATGATTTATTATTTGATGTTTTAAGTTTAGAATATCACGAAACATTACAAGCTTGTGCTGGTCATGATGCTGATAAACAACTAGAAGAAGCAGCTCATCTTTTCAAAGGTAAATATTTACTATTTGTTGAGGGTGCAATTCCAATGGCTATGAATGGTCAATATGGAACTATTGGTGCGAGTGGTGAAACTTTCCATGAGCATCTTGTAAGAATGGCTAAAGATGCAGCAGCTGTTGTAGCAGTTGGTACTTGTGCTACATTTGGTGGGGTTCCTGCTGCTGCTCCAAATCCAACAGGTGCTGTTGGTGTTATGGATATCGTAAAAGGTAAACCAATCATCAATATTCCAGCATGTCCAGCAAATCCAGCTAATATGGTTGGGGTTGTATTACATTATGTTTTAACAGGGCAAGTTCCAGAACTTGATTCATTATTAAGACCAAAATTTGCATTTGGATATAGAATTCACGATAACTGTGAAAGAAGAGCTCACTTTGATGCTGGTGAATTCGTAGAAGAATGGGGAGATCATGGAGCTAAAAATAAC
>CAZDFZ010000225.1:0-2823 GCA_964504855.1 uncultured Aliarcobacter sp. | reverse complement strand
TGTAATTGTATTAAATGAGCATAATGTACTTTCAAGAATTGTTGGATTATTTTCAGCAAGAGGTTATAATATCGACTCTTTAACAGTTGCTCCAATAACTGATAGCCAATATTCAAGAATGACAATAGTTACTACAGGCGATAAAAGAGTGATAGACCAAATTGTTAAACAATTAAATAAGTTAATTCCAGTATTAAGAGTAAATGAACATAAAAATGTTATTGAAAAAGATACGGTTTTAATGAAATTTTCTATTGATAACAATCTTTCAGATATTGATGTTATTGCAAGAGCATATCATGGAACAATACAAAATGTAACAGATGAAGCAATTATTGTAAGTGCAACTGATTCAAGTGCTAGAATTATGAATTTTATAAAAGTTATGCAAAAATTCAATCCACTTGAAGTTGTAAGAAGTGGTATTGTAGCAATGGAAAGATAAGAATTTAATTTCTTATCTTATTCAAAAGAATAAGGATAAAAAATGACTCTTAAAGAGATTGCAAATTTTATTGGTATTGATTGCCAAGATGAAATTGAGATAATTGGTTTAAATACTCTGCTTGATTCAAATAAAAATGAACTTACTTTTTTAGAAAATAAAAAATATATTAATGATTTAAAAAATACAAAAGCAGCAGCTGTTTTAGTAACACTTGAAAATTCTAATGAAGTCCCTGAAGGAACAATCGCATTAATTTGTGAAGAACCTTATTTGAGTTTAGCAAAAATCAGTAAACTTTTTGCACCTAATATTTTCGAAATTGAAGGAAAAGAACCATTACTTGGTAAAAACTGTAAAGTAATGCCAAATGTTTATATTGGAAAAAATACAATTATTGGAAATGATTGTACTATTATGGCAGGAGCTTATATTGGTGATGATGTAAAAATTGGAGATAATACCATTATTTATCCAAATGTTACAGTTTATAGAGATTGTAAAATAGGTAGTGATTGTATTATTCATGCTGGAACAGTAATTGGAAGTGATGGTTTTGGTTTTGCAAATACAAAAGATGGTAAATATATTAAAATTTATCAAAATGGTAATGTTGAAATTGGAAATGATGTTGAAATTGGTGCTAATTGTACAATTGATAGAGCTGTATTTAAAACAACTAAAATTGATAATGGAGTTAGAATAGATAATTTAGTTCACATTGGACATAATTGTAAAATAGGTACTGGTTCTATTTTAGTTTCACAAGTTGGTCTATCTGGCTCAACAACTTTGAATCATTATGTTGTTATGGGTGGACAAAGTGGAGCTGCTGGACATCTAGAAATTGCGCCATTTACAACAATTGCAGCACGTGGTGGAGTTACAAAAAGCATAACTGAACCTAAAAAATCTTGGGCAGGTTTTCCTTTATTTGAGCATAGACAATGGCTTAAATTACAAGGAAAAATTTCAAATTTATTAAAATAAAAGGCTTTCAAATAGCAAAGAAAATCATATCACTAATTTTTTTATTTATTATTATTTATTTTCAATTTTCTACATTTGAAAATGGACACGATATTGTTGGGAATGTTGGATACGTTTTTTCAAGCTATTCACATAAATACTTTGGTCCATTGTCATATATAGCACTGTTTTCATTTATTTATATTTTATATATGATAAATTTTAAAACACTAAGACAAAAAGATTTGGCATTAAATATATCTGTTCTATTTTTATTACTTTTAGTATCTTTGATTTTACAAGCATTAATTATAGAAAATCCTTATCATAGAGGTGAAATTGGAAATATTTTAGTTGATAGCTTAATTCCAATTATTGGTAGAGCAGGTCTTTATTTCTTTGTTTTGGTGGGTTTTATAATTTCTACTTTGGTTTTATTTGAGAATTCTGAATTTGATGTAAGAGATTTAATAAATCTTAAAAATAAAATAAAATTAAAAAATAGTTTAAATGTTAGAAACAATGAAATAAAAAGAAAAGAAAAAATCAATACTCAAACAGTTGTAGAAAAGAGTAATTTACCAGCAAAAATCACTGAAAGTAGTTCCAAAAAGAGCAATTCTTCTTCAAAAAAACAAGAAGAAACTATATCGCAACTAGAAGATACTATTAGAAATGAAATATCTGACGAAATTATTTCTAAAAGTGGTGAATCACAAAATCTAATTGTTGAAGAGTTGGAAGAAAATAAGAAATTAATAGATCAAATAGAGTTAGGTAAAACAGAAAAACCTAAGAACTTCATGTTACCTCCTAGTTCATTTTTCCAAAATCCTCCAAAGGATAATAAATCAAAAGTTTCAGAAGCTTTTATAGATAAAAAAATTGCTGATTTACTAGATAAATTAGCAATGTTTAAAATTGAAGGTGATGTTGTAAGAACTTATACAGGTCCTGTAGTAACAACTTTTGAATTTAAACCAGCACCAAATGTAAAAGTTTCAAAGATTTTAAATCTTCAAGATGATTTAGCTATGGCATTAAAAGCTCAAACTATTAGAATCCAAGCTCCAATTCCTGGTAAAGATGTGGTTGGGATAGAAGTTCCAAATGAAGATACACAAACTATATTTTTAAAAGAGATGTTAGATAGTGAACTTTTCCAAAACTCTGTTTCTCCTCTTACTATGATTTTAGGAAAAGACATTGTTGGAAAGCCATTTGTTACTGACTTAAAGAAATTACCACATTTGTTAATAGCTGGAACTACGGGAAGTGGTAAATCAGTTGGTATAAATTCGATGATATTATCATTGCTTTATAAAAATTCACCAGATAATTTAAGACTTGTGATGATAGACCCAAAGATGCTAGAATTTTCTATGTACAATGATATTCCACATCTTTTA
>CAZDFZ010000224.1:0-2850 GCA_964504855.1 uncultured Aliarcobacter sp. | reverse complement strand
ATTCTACAAGGTCCACACCATGGAGCCCAGAAATCTACCATAGATACACCCTCTTTTGTAGTTTCTTCAAAATTTGCACTTGTTAATTCAATATATTTTCCCATTTTATTTCCTTATTTATTAATTTTTTTAATTTCAATTTTTATTTAATATACAACGTATAAATTAAACTTAGTTCATTATAACTATGCGAAACTTAAACTTAGTTTTACACTCTGATAACTTTTTACTAATCTAGCCTAAATAATTTTTTAGATAAAATAAGAGAATTTAATTTAAAATGGATAATTTTATGGATATCAGAAAAGAGTATTTAGAGTTTTTTAAAAGTAAAGGTCATGATGTAATTTCATCAATGCCACTAGTTCCAGATGATCCTACATTAATGTTTACAAATGCAGGAATGGTTCAATTTAAAGATATTTTTACAGGTGCAATTCCAAGACCAGCAAATCCAACTGCAACTTCTTGCCAATTATGTGTAAGAGCAGGTGGAAAACATAACGACCTTGAAAATGTTGGTTATACAGCACGTCATCATACACTTTTTGAAATGTTAGGAAATTTTTCGTTTGGTGACTATTTTAAGAAAGATGCTATTGCATATGCTTGGGAATTTATTACAGTTAATTTAGCACTACCTATTGAAAAATTATGGGTGACTGTTCATGAAAATGATGATGAAGCTTTTGAAATTTGGACAAATCATATTGATTCAAATAGAATAATTAGATTTGGAGATAAAGATAATTTCTGGGCAATGGGAGATACTGGTGCTTGTGGACCTTGTAGTGAAATTTTCTATGATCAGGGTGAAGAACATTTTAACTCTAGTGAAGATAAAATGGGTGGAGATGGAGATAGATTTTTAGAAATCTGGAATTTAGTATTTATGCAATATGAAAGAACTGCAGATGGAAAATTAAATCCTTTACCAAAACCATCAATTGACACAGGGATGGGACTTGAAAGAGTTATTGCAATCAAAGAAGGTGTTTTAAATAACTTTGATTCATCAAACTTCAAACCAATTATTGAAAAAATTGAAGAACTTGCAAACAAAAAAGCAACAAAAGAGAATATTGGTTCATACAGGGTAATTGCAGATCATTTAAGAGCTACTTCATTTATGTTATCACAAGGTATTTTATTTGGTAATGAAGGAAGACCTTATGTATTAAGAAGAATTTTAAGAAGAGCTGTTAGACATGGTTATTTAATTGGATTTAGAAAACCATTTATGGCAGAACTTCTTGATACTTTAATTACTATTATGGGTGGACACTATAAAGAACTTGTTGAAAATAAGAAATTTATAAAAGAACAATTAACATTAGAAGAAGATAGATTCTTTAAAACAATTGACTTAGGTATGTCTTTATTTAATGAAGAATTAGGAAATACTAAAGAAATATTTTCTGGAGAAATTGCATTTAAACTATATGATACATATGGATTCCCTTTAGATTTAACAGAAGATATGTTAAGAGATAAAAATTTAAAAGTTGATTTAGCAAAATTTGATGAACTTATGAGTGCACAAAAAGCAAAAGCAAAAGCTGCGTGGAAAGGTAGTGGTGATGCTTTAAATGAAGGTGATTTTAAACAGCTTATAGAAAAATATGGAATTAATGAATTTGTAGGATATGATAATGTAACTTACAAATCTAAAATTGTTGCTCTTTTAGATGAAAATTTCAAAGAAGTTACTAATTTAACTAAAAATTCTATTGGTTGGATTATGCTAGATAAAACTCCATTTTATGCAACTAGTGGAGGTCAAAGTGGAGATATTGGTGCATTAGAAGATAATGAACATATAGCTATTATTGAAGATACGCAAAAATTCCACGGTTTAAATCTTTCTAAAGTAAAAGTTGAAAATTCAACTTTAAATCAAGGGGAAAATGTTGATGCAGTTGTTGTAAATAGATATGAAATTGCAAAACATCATAGTGCAACACATTTATTACAAAGTGCATTAAAAATGGTTTTAGGTGATACTGTATCTCAAGCTGGATCATTAAATGATACATCAAGATTAAGATTTGATTTTACGTATCCTAAAGCTATGACTACTGCACAAATTGATGAAGTTGAAGATTTAGTTAATTCTATGATAGCAAGAGGAATTGCTGGAAATATTGAAGAACTACCAATAGAAGAAGCTAAAAATAAAGGTGCTATTGCTATGTTTGGTGAAAAATATGGTGATGTGGTTAGGGTTGTAAGCTTTAGTGATGTTTCTGTTGAATTTTGTGGTGGAACACATGTTAGAAATACAGCAGATATTGGAAGCTTCTATATTGTTAAAGAATCAGGAGTTAGTGCTGGTGTGAGAAGAATTGAAGCAGTTTGTGGAACTGCTGCTATTGCATATACAAAAGAAATTATCAATTCTATGAATGAAATAAAAGCTGAAATCAAAAACAATGATGTAATTGCTGGTATTAAAAAACTAAAAGATCAAATTAAAGATTTAAAAAAAGAAGTTGAAACAGCTCAGAGTCAAACAACTGCTCCAATAGCTGAAGAAGTAATTGGAGATACAAAAGTAATAGTTGCAGTTGTTGAGAATGGTGATTTAAAGAAAATTGTTGATGATATGAAAAATGCAAATGAGAAATTAGCAATTTTACTTTTACAAGCCAAAGATGACAAAGTACTAATTGTTGCTGGAAGTAAAAATACAAATGTTAAAGCGGGTGAATGGATTAAAAATATTGCTCCTATTGTTGGTGGTGGAGGTGGTGGGGGCGGTGGAAGTGACTTTCTAGGACAGCAGAAATTTGTAGAGGGGGCGCAACAATTGCGAGAAGCGAATATGAATTGGGCCGCCTATCAAATGAG
>CAZDFZ010000223.1:0-2883 GCA_964504855.1 uncultured Aliarcobacter sp. | reverse complement strand
AAATAGTGGGTCAATTTTCAGTCAAAAAATTCATATAAGCAATTAGAAGGATTTTGTAAAACTAATTTATTAAAACATTTAGAGCTTAGATTTGCACCTAAAAATTCAACTTATAAAACTACTAAATTATATTCGACAATACTAAAAGATTATGATGAATATAAAAACTATAAAAATGATTTAAAAGAACTTCTTGAAATACCAACTATTTCAATGACCTCTCATTTTATAAAGTATAAAGAACAAAAGAATCATAGATATATTTATAGAAGAGATTCAAAAACGAAATCTGAATTAAATAAAAAAGTAGTTTCTATTATGGGATTATTATCATTATCAAAACCGAAATATTTACCACAAAATAATCCAATTTTTAAAAAATTTGATTTTTTAAATGCGATTGATGCAGCTGGGAATGAATTATATGCAAGACCAGAAGCTTTTGCATTAAGTTTTAGATACATACGAGAACAAGCAAGAAAAAGGTTTGATAAACATATCAATATGACTTTTCATGCAGGTGAAGATTTTGTACATCTTGTTTCCGGGATACGTTATATTTATGAAGCTATAGAGTTTTTGGATATGAACTCAAAAGATAGAATAGGACATGCTACAGCTTTAGGACTTAACCCAAAAATCTGGAAAGAAAGATTAAATAATGCTATTGTAATGAAACAAGGCGAATATTTAGATAATTTATTTTTTATAATAGAAATGGTAAGAAATGAACAAAAATATTTTAATCAAGTTAAAAATTTACTAAAAAAGTTTAAAAAAAATAGTGAAGATGTCTATTCTAAAAAATATAGTCTTAAAAGCTATAAAAAGTTTTTTGAGTATAAATGGTTAGATAGAAAAGAAGCAACTATAATACTCAATACAAATCAATTAGAAATTTTTGACAAATATCATTCTATTCAAAGCTATGATAAATATAATAAACTTATTACAATTGATTTAAATGATATTTCAGATGCTATTATAATTTTTATACAAAATAAAGTTTTATCTTTATTAAAGGAGAAAGAAATAGCAATTGAATCCATGATTACAAGTAATACAAGAATTAGTTTTTATAATAATTTTAAAGAACACCACATATTAAAGTGGTTGCAAAACCCGAATTCTCCTGATATTATTTTAGCTTCAGATGATCCGGGTATATTTAATAATAATTTATATTTAGAATATTTTATTCTTTATAATCTTTTAGCTGAGAATAATTTTGATAGAAAACATATTATTAGTGGAATGATAAAAAATAGTGAGAAATATTATTTTCATTAAATTTGTCAAATTTCTAACCAATTAAACAATTAATATTTAAGCATTTGCCAAAATTATTATTTTTAAATTAGGAACTGTTTTTAGTTGGCATATTTAAAATAATATGTGTTTTTATTTGTATAAAATAGTAAAATATTTGGAAAATTAGTATATTTTTTTAGTAATTATATAAAATTATTTTTATTACAAACACTTCTTAATGTGGAATTATTATTTCTTTATATTAATTAATAAAAATGCTAAATATTAAATCTTAATTTATTTAGTAAATGTAAAGTAATTTGTAAATTTCACATTCTAGTTTACATTTTTGATACTAAATTGTAAAGTGAAATGTAAAATAAGCATTTCACTTTACAATTAAATTTCACATTTATAGTTTTATTTACATTGCTTATACTCAATGAAATAATATCCTTAAATATAGATTGTAATTGATGTTATCACATCAATTAAGTATCAAATTAGCTATTATTCTGAACTAATTGCTAATATTCCATCAATTACAATATATATTTAAGTTATCAAGGAATTACTATGAAAAAAACACTACTAATAACAACACTTTTATTCACAACAACAATATTCGCAGATTCTTTCAATGAATCAAAAAAACTATTAAAAGAAATATATAAAGACCATCAAGTTACTTTTTACTGTGGATGTAAATATAATCCTTTTGATAAAGATAATATGATAGATAGAGATAGCTGTGGTTATGTTCCAAGAAATGAACTAACTAAAAAAGGTAAAGGGAATCTTAGAGCTAATAGAATTGAATGGGAACATATAATGCCTGCTGAAAACTTTGGTAAACATTTGCCTTGTTGGCAAAATGGTGGAAGAAAAGCTTGTGAGAAAGACCCATTGTTTAATAAAATGGAAGGTGATATGCATAATTTAGTTCCTGCTATTGGTGAATTAAATGCTGATAGAAGTAACTTTAGATATGGTGCAGATAAACCAAAAAATAAAATGTATGGTGAATGTAAATTTGAAATAGACTTTGATGCTAATAGAGCTTATGTAAGAGATGAAATAAAAGGTGATATTGCAAGAGCATATTTCTATATGAGTAAAACATATAATATTAACCTATCTGACCAAGAAAGAAAATTGATGGAAGTTTGGGATAAACAAGATCCAATTGATGAATGGGAAATTGAGAAGAATAAAAGAATTAATAAAATTAAAGGACTTTAATGCAAGATTTTCAAGGTGAAGTAATAGGCTTTGTAATTGTTTCTATTGTTGTGATAATGTTGGGGTTATATGAGGCTAAGGTTAGAGAGAGAAATAAGTAATTAATTCCTAGATAAGAGAGATAGTTCTTATCTACAAATAGTCTCACATGGAACACCATCTTTATCTCTATATCCGGGAGTGTTAGAAATTTCGTGTCAATCAGATAAAATAATATCAAGGATTGACAATGGAACAACAAATAGGTTTTGACTTCAATGAAGTTTTAGAACAATTTAAAAGTGGTAAAAATCTTACTGGTAAAGATGGACTTTTAGCTCCACTTATAAAACAATTAACAGAAGCTGCTTTAGAAGCAGAAGTAGAATCACATATTGCTAATGATGTTCT
>CAZDFZ010000222.1:2610-2898 GCA_964504855.1 uncultured Aliarcobacter sp. | reverse complement strand
AGTCTTTGTAGTATTTTTAGATTATGATAAATCTTTAAGTGTTGCAATATTAGCAGCTAGTTTATTAGTAACTTCAAGATATTCATCTTCAGGATTAGAATCTGCAACAACTCCAGCTCCAGCTTGAAAAATTATAGTATCTTCAGTTAGCATAGTAGTTCTAATAGTAATAGCACTATCCATATTTCCATCAAAGCCAAAATATGCAATACTTCCTGAATAGAAATTTCTTTTAATTCCTTCATATTGAGCAATGACTGTCTTATTTGGCTCTTGGTCGCCAGTCGG
>CAZDFZ010000222.1:0-2595 GCA_964504855.1 uncultured Aliarcobacter sp. | reverse complement strand
AATTCCATTGCTCTAATTTTTGGAGCTCCTGTCATAGTACCTGCTGTGAATGTCGCAGCAAATAAATCAAACATGTCATATTTGTCATCAATCACAGCTTCAACATCAGAAACTATATGCATTACGTGAGAGTATCTTTCTATTCTCATTAAATCAGTTACTTTTACCGTTCCTGGCTTTGCAACACGACCAACATCATTTCTTCCTAAATCAACAAGCATAAGATGTTCAGCTCTCTCTTTTGTGTCATTAATAAGTTCATTTTCCATTGCAAGGTCTTTTTCTAAAGTCTTACCTCTTTTTCTAGTTCCTGCAATTGGTCTTAAAAGTAGATGTCCATCTACAAGTCTAATCATAACTTCAGGAGAGCTTCCTGCAATTGTAAAGTTTTCAAATTCAAGTAAAAATAGATAAGGACTAGGATTTTTACTTCTTAATGCCCTATAAAAACTAAGATGATCAACAATAGCTTTTTGAGTAAATCTATTTGACATTAAAATTTGGAAAACATCTCCAGATTTTATCATCTCTTTTGATTTAGCTACCATCTCAAAGAATTGCTCTTTTGTAAAGTTGAATTTTCCTTCGTCAAGTATAGTTGCTTTTTTTAAAGGAGTATATTCATAATTTTTTAGCAATTCATTTTCTATTAGTTCTAAATCTTTTTCTTTTTCATCCATAGAAGTTACAATTACAAGTTTTGAAGTTTTATGAGAGAATCCAAGAATTATTTTAGGTCGAATTAAATCTAAATCAGGAATATTTAATTGATCAATTAAAGAGTTCATTGACTCTTTTAATTTTGGTTCAAACTCTTTTCCAATGTCATAACCAACATTTCCAATAAAACCATCTATTAAACCAATTCCTAATTCTAAAGATTTATTTTTATAAAATTCTTTATCAAAATTTTTATAATATCTTTTTAAAAAATGTAAAGGATTTGATTCTACTTCTGCTATTTTGCTTACTTCATTTTTATAGTAACAAGTTCCATTTTCATACCATACTCTTTCCCTATCACCAATAATTATATAAGAGTAATTTCCTGTATTTGAATTAATCGTACTTTCAAATAAAAATGTTATTTCATCTTTATAAAGTTTTTTTATTTTTTCATAAATTGAAACTGGTGTGAACTGATCTAAAAATAGTTCTTTACTATAAAAATTCATTACTACTACTTTTTTTTAAAATTTAACTACAAATGCACTTGTAACATTTAGCTTTTGTTTAACATCTTCAACACTTTGGCTAGCTACTGCTTTTGAAGAATAAGGTCCAATTAGAACTTTATTATAAATTGTTCCACTCACATTATCTTGATAAATTTTATATTTTAATTTTGCATTTCTTATATTAGCTACATAACTATCAGTTGGTGTTTTTGTAAATGCACCAATTTGTATAAAATAACCACCAGAAACACTGCTTGAATCAGATGATGAATCAGCTAAAGAATGAGAAGTTGTTGATGTAGTAGCTATGTTACTGTTTCTTGTTGGAGCAGAATAAGGTGCTGAATCAACTAAATCTTTTATAGATTTTTTCATTTCAACTTTTTTTATAGCTACTTCTTCTTTTACAGTTTCTTGTTTTTGTACAGGAGCTGTTTTTTCTTTTGGTAAAGATTTGCTTTTTTCAACTTTTTTTATAGTTTGATCCATTGCTTCATCTGAAATATTATTATTTCCTGGTTTATAGTTTTCTGCTTCTTTTTGTAAACTTTCAAAAGCTGCTGATGTATTACCATCATCTTTTATCGTACCTGTATTTTTTGATTCATTGTTTTTTGTTTTAGAAGTAGATGATGTAGTAGTACCTGAATTTGTATTTTTTATTTCAGGAACCATAGGTTCATTTGCATCTTTTTTTACTCTTTCATTAATGATTTTTTGAAAATTTTCTTCAATATTTTCATTTTCTGCTAATTTTTTTACTTCAGTTGATGCAGCACCATTTGATGTGAATTGATCTTCTTTTGTAGATGGATCATCAGTTAAAAGGCGAATAATAATTATAGTTAGTAAAAATAATACTACAAGAATAATACCTAAAATAAGGTATTTCTTCTTGTTGTCTTCATTTGAATAATTAGATGAACCAAGCATTATATTATCAAGTTCATGTTCATTTTGATCAATATTATTATTTCTTCCTAAAAATACTGAATCATTATTACCTGCTGATACATCTATTTCTTCAAGTTCATTTAATTTTCGTTCTAATTCTTCTCTTTCTTGTTGAATTTGAACTTTTCTTATAAACTCTTCACCTTTTATTTGCATAATTTATCCTTATTTAAATAGAAGTATTAGTAAGTTGATTGCTTATAAATAACAAAATTTCCTGCTAATTCTTCTAATTCTTTATTGATTTTTGCATGAAGTTCTGTATTTTCAATATTGTCTAATACATCACAAATTTTATTTGCAATAATTTCAAACTCTTTTTCTTTCATTCCTCTAGCTGTTAAAGCAGGACTTCCAATTCTAATACCTGAAGTTACAAATGGACTTCTTGTTTCACCTGGAACTGTATTTTTATTTACAGTTATACCTGCATCACCAAGTGCTGCATCTGCATCTTTTCCTG
>CAZDFZ010000221.1:0-2925 GCA_964504855.1 uncultured Aliarcobacter sp. | reverse complement strand
TTCAAGTTCAAAATCAATTTTGTAACCTAAATTTATATTTGAGTGTCTTGCTCCATAAAATCTATAAGTTGTTAGCATTTCATGCTCAGTTAAAATCGATACTATTAAATCATCATCTTTTACGGGTTTAATATCAATAATATAACCTTGCATGAAAGAGTTCTATTCCTCGTCTTCGTCTTCTTCTTTTCTCATGTCATTGATTTCTTCAATGATTTCTTGAGCTTCTTCATCATCAATTTCACCATTTGCTAAATCAACTAGCATATCTTCAAAATCTTTTTTCATTTCTTGAACTTGTTTTAATTCTTCTTTGATTGCATCATCATCTTTTTTAGCTGCAATTATTTCAAACAATTCATCAATATAGTCTTCTATTTCAATAAGTACTTCATTTTTTATTAAATCTTCTAACTCTTTTTGGATACTCATTTATACACCTTTTTTTGATTTTAAGGATTATAACAAAAAAGAACTACTCTTTTGCTTCAATATAATCATATATTTTTTGTGATAAAATGTCTTAAAATAATAATTTAAGGAATATAAATGGCAGAGTTTAATAATGTTTCTATTGCAAAAGCAGCAAACATTCTTTTTGATGGTAATATCACAAGTAGAACAATTGTATTTGAAGATAATAGTAGAAAAACATTAGGAATTATGTTACCAGGTGAATATGAATTAAACACAGTACATAAAGAAGTTATGGACATTCAAAGAGGTGTATTAGAAGTAATGTTACCAGCTCAAGATTGGGTAAAATATGAAGGACCAGCATCTTTTGAAATTCAAGCGAATTCAAAATTCAAATCAAGAGTTCATTCATTAGTTGATTATTGTTGTTCATTTATTAAAAATCACTAATCTTCATTGCCATTTATTAACAATGCGATAAGATCGCATTGTAATAGGCATTTATTTAAGTAAATCTTCTTTTATTTCACTAAAGCTTAAAACTTTTTTTCCAAAGTGATCAGTCATAAACTTTTTAGCTTCTTCTTCACTTTTAAATGGAATAAATTCCTCTCCCATTGGACCATAAACATTTGAACCAATCACATAATAAGCAGTTTTCGCATCAATTAATTCAAGACTGTAATAGTCAGTTGCATTTATATTTGCAATATCTTCATTTGAGTGTGTATGTTTATATTTTGAAGGATTAAAATAAAATTTCAACATATCTTTTACCCCATCAAAATAGTGATTATGTCCATCTTTTAATTGAATTTGAGCAACCCATTTTGGATATTTTGATACAAACATACCACAAACTTCACATTTTGCATTTTCTGGAATATTTATTATTTTAGATTTATCAACTGCTAACATTGGGTCATAAAGATAAATAGAAACTGCTTGAAGCATTTGAGAATCTAAGTTTTGACAACTTTTATTATCTATTAAATATTGTTTTGCTTCTCCAATAGAGTTAAACTCTTTAGAAATATTTCTATCACACATAGTTTCAAATATCTTTTTACCTTTTTTAGCCATAGGTATTCGTTTTTCTTCTAAAATTTTATTATCATTTTCCAGATTTTTTTGAGAAATTTTTAAAGTATCTTCAAAATTATGAATCTCACCACCAAACTCATTTTTGAAATTTTCTGCATCAATTTTGTTTAAAAAAGCATATTCACTTATTGGACTCATTGTTCCTTCTTTTGAACTTCCAACAACATAAAATGCTTTTTTTGCATCAATAAGTTTTAAAGAATTGGTATCAACAACTTGAATAGTTTTTATTCTTTCTTTGTAATCATTATGAATTTGTGTTTGACAATGAAGTGAACAATATTGTTCTTTATGACCATTTTTAAACTCTGTAGCATGATTCGTTTTATAGTATTTAACTAAGTGCATTCCACAAACATTACAAAATTCTTTTGAAGAATCATTTTTTACTAAAGTAGCATCTTTTGCATCTACTGTTTGAAACATCTCATCAGCATTTAGATTTGTAAAAACAAAAGCAAACAAAAATATAAATAAACTAATAGTCTTAAGCATATTTTCCCTTTATATTGAAATATTAGTGATTATAGTTAAATGATGTTAATTAATTGTTAAGTTATTGCTTCAAACAAGAAGAATTAAAATAAAATGGCTTTATTTCTTCCTGAAGTTTTTGCTTCATAAAGTGCTTTATCTGACTCTTTTATAGTTTCTTTAATTGTTTTAGAATTATTATGTATTGATGCTCCAATTGAACAAGTTAATTTTTTTACAATTGAAAAATTATGATTTTCTATAGCATCTTTATATTTTTCTAATACATTAAATAGAGTGTTTTTATCTTTTATTGAAACAATCATCAAAAATTCTTCTCCACCCCATCTAATTAATATATCATCATGAAATCTACTATTTAATTTTAAAATAGAAACAAATTCTTTTAAAATCTCATCGCCAATATCATGCCCAAATGTATCATTAACTTTTTTAAAGAAATCTATATCAAACATAACAATAGCAGTTTCAAGGTGGTTTTTATAATTTTCGTTTAAAATATTTTCAATATTATTATCAAAATATTCTCTATTAAAAGCATTTGTTAATTTATCAATATTAACTCTTTCCTCTAATTTTTGTTGTTCAATCATTGTTTCACTAATATCTGTAAAACTAATAATAGATAAATTTTTTTCAAAATTATTTACGTGGACTGAGAAAATATGAAGGATAGAATTTTTATTTTTCATTGCAACAATACTTTTATTTTCTGGTAGTTTTTGAATTTCTTCAATCCAATTTTGATTTTTATCAATTTTTGCTAAATGAAAATATTTATAATTTTCAACAAAAAATTCACATATGCAGTTGTGTTCTTTTTTGAAATTTTGAAGATCAGTGAATTTAAAAAAGTTAAAAAACTGTTTATTCGCATAATTAAGTTCAGTTCCATCTGTAAGTATAATT
>CAZDFZ010000220.1:468-2928 GCA_964504855.1 uncultured Aliarcobacter sp. | reverse complement strand
AACTCTTACAGTTTTACCAGTACCATTTGGAAGAACTACAGCACCTCTAATCATTTGGTCTGCATGTCTTGGATCAACATTTAAGTTAAGTGCAATTTCAACACTTTCATCAAATTTAGCCGATTTTAATTCTTTTACACTTGAACAAGCATCTGCTAAAGAATATTTTTTATTCTCTATTTTTTCAGATAATGCTTTATATCTTTTTGAAACTTTTGCCATTATTATCTCCGCAATTATATTATTTTGCTACCGCCATTGTTAAGTCTGGTGGTAAGACTTTATTCAAAACTGAATATTATAATTCTGTTTCGATACCTATTGATCTAGCTGAACCAGCAACAATTTTAGCTGCAACTTCTTTATCATCTGTATTTAAATCAGCAATTTTCATATTTACTATTTCCATTACTTGATCTTTAGTTAATTTTCCAACTTTGTTTTTTAAAGGGTTACTTGAACCTGATTTAATACCAGCAGTTTTTTTAATTAAATCTGTCATTGGTGGTTGTTTTAACTCAAATGTAAAACTTTTATCTGTATAAACTGTAATTACAACAGGTATTCTAAAACCTGCTTTTTCTTTAGTTTTTTCGTTAAAAGCCTTACAAAATTCCATAATATTAACACCTCTTTGCCCTAAAGCTGGTCCAACAGGTGGTGATGGATTTGCAGCACCCGCAGGTATCTGTAATTTAATTAGACCTTGAATTTTTTTAGCCATGCTATTCCTTTATCAATTTTTTAATGATTAGACATTAGGCAAGAAAACTATTACTTAGTTTTATTGCCTAATGCCTAAAATGAATTAAATCAAACTACTCTTTCAACTTGTGTGTATGAAATTTCTACTGGTGTATTTCTTCCAAAAATTGACACATTAAGTTTCAACAATCCTGAAACCATATCAAAATCTTCAACTATACCATTAAAGTTAGAAAATGAACCTTCATTAATTCTAACCATTTCACCTTTATCAAATGAAACTTTTGGTTTTGCTGCCGCTCTATTTTTAACTTTTTCTAAAATTAAATTAATATCTTTATCTGATAACGCAGTTGGTTTTTTCGATTCACCAATGAATCTTCCAACTTTTGGCATTGACTGAATTCTATGCCATAAAGCAGTGTCTAAATCAATTTTTGCAAAAGCATATGCAGGATAAAGAGGTCTTTCAACTATTGTTTTTTTACCTTTTTTAATTTCGATTAAATCTTCTGTTGGAACTAAAACTTCAGCAATTCTTTCATCAGCCATTTCCTCTGCTAATTGTAACAATGCTTTTTTTACAGATAATTCACTACCTGAATATGTTTGAATTGCATACCACTTATGTGCCATTTTACTTCCTTACTTAATAATTGAAGATAAGCTTAATGACATAATTCCATCAATTAAAGCTAAAAATAAAGTAATTACTGTTACAACTATAAAAACAGATAAATATGCAGTTCTTATTTGTTCTTTTATTGGAAAAATAACTTTTAACAATTCTGTTTTTGCATTATGATAGTAGCTTTTAACTTTATTCACTATTTACTCCATTTTTGATTATTGTTATATCAATAAATTCTTTCAAAAAAAGAGTTCTTACTTCTTTTAAAAAAATTTAAGTGGCAGGCCAGGGGGGATTCGAACCCACAACCATCGGATTTGGAATCCGGCGCTCTACCATTGGAGCTACTGACCTATTTAAAAAACTTGTAGGAAACCCTACAAGTTCTTAATTACGATTTTAATTTAACTTCTTTGTGTAAAGTATGTTTTTTCAATCTTGGACTATATTTTTTAACTTCAAACTTTTCAGTATGAGTTTTTGGATTTTTCCAAGTAGTATAGTTTATATCACCATTCTCTTGACATTTTAATCCAATTTTAATTCTTACACCATTTGCCATTACAAATCCTTATTCAATGATTTCAGCAACAACTCCAGCACCTACAGTTCTACCACCTTCTCTAATAGCAAACTTTGTACCTTTGTCTAGAGCAATTGGAGCAACTAATTCAACTGTCATTTCTACGTTATCACCTGGCATAACCATTTCAGTACCTTCTGGTAAAGTACAAGAACCTGTTACGTCTGTTGTTCTTACATAGAATTGTGGTCTATATCCTGAGAAGAATGGAGTATGTCTACCACCCTCATCTTTAGAAAGGATATACACTTCACATCTGAATTTTGTATGTGGAGTAATTGTTTTAGGTTTACATAAAACTTGTCCTCTTTCTACATCTTCTTTTTTGATACCTCTTAAAAGAATACCACAGTTATCACCAGCTTGACCTTGATCCATTTCTTTTCTGAACATCTCAACACCTGTTACAGTAGTTGTTTTAGTATCAGAGAATCCAACGATTTCAATTGTTTCACCAATTTTAATTGTACCTTTTTCAATTCTTCCAGTAACAACAGTTCCTCTTCCTGAGATAGAGAAAACATCTTCAACTGGCATTAAA
>CAZDFZ010000220.1:0-458 GCA_964504855.1 uncultured Aliarcobacter sp. | reverse complement strand
TGGATGGAGCTATTATACGTCTCTTTCTGGAGTTGGAATATATTCGTCAACTGCATCCATTAATGCAACAACTTTTTCTCCCCAAACACCAACAGTACCAGCTTTAGCTTCTTCTAATGCTTGGAATGCAGAACCTGCAACGATAGGAGTATCATCACCTGGGAAATCGTAAGTAGATAAAAGTTCTCTAACTTCCATTTCAACAAGCTCTAACATTTCTTCTCTATCTTCTTCATCTAATTGATCTTCTTTATTTAAGAAAACAACGATGTATGGTACACCTACTTGTTTTGATAATAAGATGTGCTCTCTAGTTTGAGCCATTGGACCATCAGTAGCAGCGATAACGATAATAGCTCCATCCATTTGTGCAGCACCTGTAATCATGTTTTTAACATAGTCAGCGTGACCTGGACAATCTACGTGAGCATAGTGTCTTTTTGCTGTTTCATACTCAA
>CAZDFZ010000219.1:0-2940 GCA_964504855.1 uncultured Aliarcobacter sp. | reverse complement strand
GTAACAGACAAAAGAAGTATCGAACTTAAAATTGATACTTTTTTAAACATTTTAATCTCCTATAAATTAAATATTTCTAATTTTATACTTATAACTAAATTTTATAATTGACTTATATCAATGTAATTTACAATTATTATTGAAATATCATAATGGTAAAAAGAATAAAAATAGTTGGAATAGATTTTTATTTGAAGAACAAGAAGATTATATTAAAAAAACTATCGCTTTACACAGCTTAGTTGCTGATAAGTTTGATGTGGAAATTGATAATAAGATATTAGAATCTTTGTTAAATAGATTGAAAGAAATTTATTAATGCCCACTCAAAGATTAACATTAACTAGTGAAAAAGATACTTGGTATCCTAATAGTATACCAACATTAGAAAATTATCTATCTTTTCTTATTAAGCCAAATGTTTATTTTGATATTTCAAAATGTAAAGGTATTAGAAAAAATTTAGCATATAATTTACAGTATATAGAATTCTTAGATAGAGTTATTAAGGATGTAAAATTATCAAGCGTTCTTTATACTCAAAATTTTAAAATATTTCTAATAGTGGGTTCATCAATTATTGAAAGTATTTTTCATTATTTAGTTGTAAGTAGTGGAAATGGTAAAACAACTAATCTAAAAGAAATTGAAAGTTATGAAAGTAAAGATTATATTCTTGGTTCTAAAACATTTAAAAATAAAACACAAATATATTTAAAATTAGATACGCCAATAAATGTAGAAATGACTTTTGATCAAATGAGTAAAAAAGTAGAATCTAAAAAATTATTAGGTAATTCATTTAGCTTTTATTCTAAAATTAATCCATTAAGACAATTGAGAAATAAAATACATATACATTCTTCTGATAATTCATCAGATACTGATTGGTACAATTTTAGTAGAACAGAATATACATTAATTAGAGAAGTTCTTTATAGTGTATTAATATCAGAAGTTTTTCAACATAATTCAAATTATGATATTTTTGATTTTTTAAATATTCAAATCTAAATTTCTGAATCATTCTTTAATTTTTCATACCAACTAAGAATATTCAACTATTCTGTAATTCCGAACAGTTGGTAAAGAATATGAAGAGCCTAAAATAATATTATTTATTAAGTTTAAACTTGATATAATATTCACCTTTAGGGTGAAACAATAGGAATAATTTGGAAGTAAGATTTAAAACAAATAAATTACAAAAACAATATGAGAATTCAAAAGATGCTACAAAAGCTTATAATGAAGATGTAGCAAAAAAATATGTTCAAAGAGTTAATATATTAAAAATTGCAAAATCTTTTGATGATTTATATAAAATTCCACAATTAAAATTTCATCCACTTACAGGAAATAGAAAAGGAGAGTTTGCAGTATCCCTAACAGGATTTTACAGACTAATTATCACTAATGATGGTGATACATTCGATATCGCAAAAATCGAGGAAGTGAGTAAACATTATGATGACTAATACATATATTTCAGATTTAGCCATACATGCAGGAGAGTTTTTAGAAGAAACTTTAGAAGAAATAGGAATGACCCAAGCAGAACTAGCAAATAGATTAGGAAGACCTCTACAAGCTATAAACGAAATAATAAAAGGTAAAAAAAGTATAACTTCAACAACTGCACTTGAACTTGAAGATGTACTTGGTATCCCTTCTCATATTTGGATTGGATTAGAAACTGAATATCAAATTGTAATAGCAAAACAAGAAGAATTAAAACAAATGGAAGAAGAGAGTAAATTTTTAAAAAACTTTCCTTATGCTGATTTAGTAAAGATTGGATTTGTAAAAGCTACAAATATAGCAGTTGAAAAAGTTGATGAATTAAAAAGATTTTTTAGTGTAGCAAAATTGGCTCAAATACCACAAGTAAAAGCATATCAACCAGCTTTTAGGGTAGCTAGTGTGGATAATATTTCAAATGAAGCCATTGCTACTTGGATACAAGCTGTAAGATTAAAAGCAAAAGATATACAAACAGATAAATTTGATAAAAAAAAGTTAAAAGATAATTTACCTCAAATTAAATCATTGATGAATTTAGATATAAACGAAGCTATAAAAGAGATACAAAAAATCTTAAATAGCTGTGGAATAGCACTTGTGCTGTTACCACATTTTAAAAATACTAAAGTTCATGGTGCAACTTTTTGGTTGGAAAATGAAAAAAAAGCTGTAATAGCCATGACTTTAAGAGGTTCTTATAGTGATATATTTTGGTTTAGTTTTTTCCATGAAATAGGACATATTTTATTACATCCTAAAAGAGAAGTATTTTTGGAAAATGGATGTGTAGATGCAAAACTAAAAAAGCAAGAAGATGAAGCAGATAAATTTGCTAGTGAGACTTTGATAAATGAAAAAGAATATAATAAATTTTTATTGAAAAATGATTTTTCAAAAGAGAGTGTAGTAAATTTTGCTCAAAAGCATAAAATTAAAACTTCCGTTATTGTTGGAAGATTAATGCACGATAAAATTATTTATTTTAGCGATTCTAAACTCTTAACTTTAAGAGATAAATATAAATGGGAATAAAATAAAAATGTATGATTCCAAATTTAATATCGAGAAAATCAAGATAGCCATACAATTAGTTTATTTTCAAGTTAGAGATTAAAATTTTATATAAATAATTTCAACTTGTATTATAAGCTCAATTAGAAAAATATACTCTAAAATAATTCTTTACTTTTAGTATTATTTACGGTATATTTACCCTCTCGATTAAAAGAAAAAGTTTGAAATTTATCTACAAAATCACTAAAGAGATTTTGGAATGTATTTTGGCATAGAGATTTAAGACTTTACTGATTAATCCAATTCTATAGAAAAATATACATTCATTTTTTTCCATTTCCAAAATTAAAGAATTTAATATACTTCCATCAGATTTAAATCAATATCATATAGTTGCAACTA
>CAZDFZ010000218.1:0-2955 GCA_964504855.1 uncultured Aliarcobacter sp. | reverse complement strand
ATATAGAGCCACACTAGTGCCTGAAAATAGAAATGAAGTTACAACAGAAGGTGGTCTTGATGTAAAAGGTAACTTTGAGAAACTTCAAAAAGTAATAGACAAACTTCACACAAATGAGATTGAAGTATCACTTTTTATTGATCCAAATAGTGAAATAATTGAACTTTCTTCTCAACTAGAAGTTGAATGGATTGAACTTCACACAGGAACATTTGCAAATATTTATGCAATGTTAAATACAAATTTATCACAAACTCATCACACAATCAAAGAGTTAGAACTATCTAAAAATGAATTAAAAACTAAATTGCATAAATCTATCAAAGAGATAGAAAATGCTTCAAAATTAGCAAAAAAACTAAATCTAAAAGTTGCAGCAGGTCATGGACTTAACTATCAAAATGTAATACTAATTTCAAAAATACCTGAAATTGAAGAGTTAAATATTGGACAAAGTATTATTGCTCGTTCAGTTTTTACAGGATTAAATAAAGCAATAATTGATATGAAAGAGCTAATAAAAAATGACTAATACAAAACCAAAAATTGCAATAAGTATAGGTGATTTAAATGGTATTGGAATTGAAATTGCTTTAAAATGCCATGAAAAAATATCAAAAATCTGTAAACCTATATATTGTATAAATGATACTATGTTAAAAAAAGCTACTAAAGAATTAAAAACTAGTATTCCAGAAAGTTTTGAACTTTTTGAAACAAAAGGTGACTTTGACATAAAAGCAGGTACAGTTACTAAAAAAGCTGGTAAATACTCTTATGATTCTTTTATGGATGCAATAAATCTCGCAAATAAAAACAAAGTTGATGCAATTTGTACACTTCCAATTAATAAAGAATCATGGAATAAAGCTGATATAAAATACAAAGGTCATACTGAAGTTTTAAGGGACTATTTTGGTAAAAATGCAATTATGATGCTTGGATGTAAAAAAATGTTTGTAGGTCTTTTTACAGAGCATATTCCTTTAAAAAAAGTAGCAAAAAAAATTGATGAAAAAGAATTAATAACTTTTTTAATAGATTTTTATAAAAATGTAAAAAATGATAATATAGCCGTATTAGGATTAAATCCCCATGCAAGTGATAACGGTGTTTTAGGTGATGAAGAAGTTGAAATATTTAAAGCTATAAAAAAAGCAAATAAAATTTTGGAAAAAAATATTTTTAAAGGACCATTGGTTCCTGATACTGCTTTCTCACCGCTTTCAAGAAAAAATTATACTTATTTTGTTGCTATGTATCACGATCAAGGATTGGCTCCATTAAAAGCTTTATATTTTGAAGAAAGTATAAATGTAAGCTTGAATCTTCCTATAATTAGGACTTCTGTTGATCATGGAACTGCTTTTAATATTGCATATAAAAATGGAAAAATAAATACAAAAAGTTATGTAAATGCAATAAAAGAAGCTATTGTTTTAATACAAAATAAAAAATGAGAAGCTTAGAAGCTTGTTATGAAATTAACTTTTCAAAAGTTAATTTCATAGAGCGAAAAATAAAAATAACAAATCCCAAAACAATTATTTGTGGAGCATCAAAAACTGGTAAAAGTTATTTAATTTATGATTTTTTGTCTTCATTTAAACCAAAAGAGTATCTTTATATTGATTTTTCTGATTTAAGAAATGATTTTTCTGAGATTTCAGAACACTTAGAAAAATTCATTAAAATGAATGAAATATCTGTACTTGCACTAGAAAATTTTGATTTTAAATTTAAACTTCCTAATTGTGAAAATATTATTATTTCCACAAAAGAAAATATTAAATTAAAAAACTTTGAAAATATTATAGTAAATGCTTTAGATTTTGAAGAGTATTTATTACATGATAGTAAACACCAAAATATTACCCAAAGTTTTAATAGTTTTTTAAAATTTGGAAATTTGGCTGAATTAATAAATTATGATGAACATAAAAAAATAAATCGTTTACAAGAGATAATAAAACTACAATGTAAAGATGAAACTCAATATGAGATTTTTAAAATCTTGATTGAAAATATAGATGAAAAAAAATCTCTCTTTCAATTATTTAACAATTTAAAAAATAAAATGAAAATATCAAAAGATAAATTTTATGAGACATGTGCAATTTTTGAAAATACAAAATCTATATTCTTTTTAGAAAAATATAATCAAGAAAAAGCTACTAAAAAAATCTATTGTTACAATCACTCTTTTTTAAATGCAATTTCTCATGTAAAAAAATTTAAAAATGAATTTGCTAATATGGTTTTTTTGGAATTACAAAATAAATATAAAGATGTTTATTATTTGGATAATATTGATTTTTATATCAAATCAAAAAATATGGCAATTATTCCTATCCCTTTTTTTAATAAGTTATTAATGACTAATATTTTAAAAAAAATAATAAAAAATGCCAATGAATTTGAAATAAATGAAATAAATATTATTACTATTTCAAATAATGAAAAAATTCATGATTCAAAATTAAAAATTAATATTATTCCATTTTACGAATGGGCATTAAGCTAAGTATTTGTTAATAATTTTTTAGATAAAATCCAAAAATTATAGAAGGATATTTATATGAATAAAAGAGTACTTGTAAAATTTTCTGGTGAAGCATTAGCTGGTGCTGAAGGTTATGGTATTGATACTCAAATATTAGATTATATTGCTGAAGAGATAAAAAGTTTAGTAGAAAATGGTATAGAAGTTGGTATTGTAATTGGTGGTGGAAATATCATCAGAGGTGTAACAGCTGCTGCTGATGGAGTTATTAAAAGAACAAGTGCTGATTATATGGGAATGCTTGGAACAGTTATAAATGGAATTGCAATGCAGGAAGCTTTAGAACATAAAGGTTTAAATGCAAGACTACAAACTGCTATCAAAATGGAGCAAATAGCTGAACCATTTATTGTAAGAAGAGCAATTAGACATCTTGAAAGAGGTAGAGTTGT
>CAZDFZ010000217.1:0-2966 GCA_964504855.1 uncultured Aliarcobacter sp. | reverse complement strand
TAAAAGCTCATTGCATCCTTGAACTGTTAAGCCAAAACCATGACTTGCATTTTCACCATTTGCAATTACAAAATCAATCTCGTACTCTTTTTTTATTTTTGCTAAATTTTCTTTTATGATTTTTCTTCCAGGGCGACCTACAATATCACCAATAAAACCTATTCTCATTTATCTTCTTTTATAAATATTTTCATAATTGTATAAAAATAAGCTTTATTTATCTTTGTTTAGCTCTTTTGCACAAATAAAAGCTTCACTAAAAGCTATTTGAAAATTAAATCCACCAAGTTCTCCTGTTAGATCTAAAACTTCTCCTACAAAATAGAGGTCTTTTTGTTTTAGGCTCTCAAAAGTATCGTGATTTATCTCATTTGTATTCACTCCACCTGTTGTAACCTCAGCTTTTGTATATCCAAAATTTCCAGCTGGACTAAACTCATAATATTTTAAAACTTTTAACTTCTCTTTTTCATCATTTGTTAAACCTGAGATACTTTTATCTTCAAGTTCAATTGAAGCTAAAAATTCTTGTATAAATCTTTTTGGCAAAGGAAGTGCAGAAGAGATATTTTTATTTCCAACTAAAAAACTCTCTAACTTTTTCTTTGGTAAAAAATCAACTGCTAATTTTCCTTTTTTCCAATACAAAGAAGTGGTTAATATAACTGGACCAGAACATCCTTTGTGGGCAAATAAAAGTGAGCCTTCAAAAGTTTTACCATCTATAAAACTCTCAACATTTGTAGAAATTCCAGATAGATTTTTAAACCAAAACTGCTCTTTTTGAACAGTAAATCCCACAAGTGCAGGCTCTAGTTTTTCTATAGTATGATCAAACTTTTTGGCTATATCAAAACCAATACTTGAAGCTCCAAGCATAGAGTAAGACAAACCTCCACTTGCAACCACTAACTTTTTTGCTTCTATAGTTTTAAAATCTGTTTTTATTTTATAAATACCATCAAAATCCACATCTAAAACTTTTGTTTCTAGATATTTTTTTATGTGGGTTGTTAGTTTTGTAAACATATCTATTACATCTTGACTAGAGTTACAAAAGTATGTTCCTTTTACAATTTTTGGATTTATTTTAGGAAATACCCCATTTTTATTTAAAAAAGCCAAAAGTTCATTTTTTGAAAACTTTTCAAGTATTTTTTTGGCAAATTCTCTATCACCTAAATAGTTTTTATGTGTTACGAACTCATTTGTGATATTACATTTGGCTCCGCCAGAAACTTTTATTTTTGGAGCTAGTTTAGAACTTGTATCTATAATACAAATATTTTTATACTTTTTTTTATCCAGATTTGAAGCAAGCATCAAACCACTAGCACCTGCTCCAATTATCGCTATATCGTAAATAATCAATCCTTTTTGCAAATAAATCTATTTATTTCATCTTTAAATTCATATTGCAAAGTATATCCATTTGCTTTTAAAATATTATGAACTATATACAATCCAAGACCAAAAGAGTCCTTTGATTTGTCTTCATTTGAGAAAAATGGCTCAAAATAGTTTTCAAGTGGAAACTCAAGTTTTTTCCCAATATTTTCAAAAATTATCTCTTGATTTGAAGATTTAATAGTCACTTTTTTATCAAAAGAATATTTAATACCATTGTCTATTAAATTTTTAACTGCTATTGAAAAAAGTTTGAAATTTACATCTAATTTTTGATTTTCATACTCTAAAAGGACATCATCTTCATCAACCATTAAAATATCTTTTGCATTATCCACAATATCATCTAAAAAGTATGATTTTTTTTCGATAGTCTTAGAAGATGAAATCAACTCTTCTATTGTTGCAAACTCATTTATCAACGATTCTAGTCTATTAAAAACTGACTTTAGTTTTTCATTATTTTGCTCATTTAATTCAAGTTGAGTTAGTAATTTTCCTTTTGTAATAGGAGTTTTTAACTCATGCATGATGTTTCTAATAAATATATTTCTAGCCTCTTTTAAGCTTTTTAATTTTGAAGCTGTTTTTTTAAACTCTAGTGCAAGAAGCGAAACTTCATCTTTTCCTTTTAAGTTATCAAACTCAAAGTCAAATTTTTCATCACCTAAAGTTTTAACACTATCTTTTAAAAGTTTTAAAGGTCTTAATTTTTTTAAAGTAACCAAATATATCAAAATAATCATCACAAGTAAAATGGCAAATACCAAAGAGATATAAATCTGACTATTACTCTCATTTGGGGTATTTTCGTCTTTTATAAGTAAAAAATTCCCTTTTTTTGAAAGATAAAGATAATTATCTCCATCCAAATTTAATATTCTAAATATCTCATCATTTTTAATAGGATGTATTTTTTCTACTAAAAGTTTCGTTTTTGAATTATTTAGTACATTTTGAATTTCATTTCTGTCAAATATAATTTTGTAGTTCATCTCTTCAAAATTTCGCAATGAATGTTCACCTGAAATAAAATCTTGTTTATTTATAAGTCTAACTACAGGATGATATTTATCTAAAAGTCTGCCCTCTTTCATTCTATAATCGTGAGTTATTAAAACTAAGAAACTAATAATTACTAAAACTATAGAGATTAAAAAACTTACTAAAATTGTGAAAAATATTGATTGTTTATTCATTGTATAAATTTATATCCCATTCCACGAATAGTATGTAAATATTGTGGTTCTTTTGGATTTTCTTCTATTTTGTGTCTAATTCTATTTATAATAACTGCAAGTGAGCCTGAGCTTTCATAATCTTGATTTAATATATCAGAGTTTTCAAATATATCATCCCTTGAAACTATAAAACCTTCTCTTTTTAATAAAAGCAGTAAAACTTCATATTCACCAGCTGTTAATTTTATATATTTTTTATTTTTTGTAATCTCTTTTTTCTCTTCATCAAAAGAAAAAAGCTTATTTTTTGTATCTTCTTCTTGTATATTTGAGTGATTAAATCTTCGTAAAATTGTTTTTATTCTAATCTCAAGTTCT
>CAZDFZ010000216.1:0-2971 GCA_964504855.1 uncultured Aliarcobacter sp. | reverse complement strand
CTCGTCGGGCTCATAACCCGAAGGTCATAGGTTCAAATCCTATTTCCGCAACCAACAGGATAGATGTTTGTTTTAAAATGCTGTCTTATGTCAAGGTAGCTCAGCTGGCTAGAGCGCTGGTCTCATAAGCCGGAGGTCGAGGGTTCGAGTCCCTCTCTTGACACCATTTTAAAGCAAATATTGCTTTTTTAGGCGCTGGTGTAGCTCAGTTGGCTAGAGCAGCTGATTTGTAATCAGCAGGTCGGGGGTTCGACTCCCTTCACCAGCTCCACTAAATTATATTTTCCTTCCCCAATTAATTTCTTTTTTAATCTTTATTTTATTTTTCACTTAATGATTCACTTATTGTTTTAGTAATAGGTTTAGTTATATATTCAAATACTGTTCTTGTGCCTGTTTTAATATCTACTGTAACTGTCATACCTGGATTAACTTGTATTTGATTAGCAAATTTATTTCTAAATTCTTTTTCTTTTATTCTGATTTTAGCTTTATAATAAATAGTATTACCATTTTTACTCTGTTCAGTTAAAGAATCTGGACTTATATAATCAACCTCACCTATCATTGCTCCATAAATAGAAAAATCATATGCATCTAATTTTATAATTGCTTTTAATCCTTTAACAAGGTGTGACATATCTGTTGGCTGGATTTTAACTTCTACAATTAAATCAGATTCAATATGCTTCTTATGAACATAAAGATTTACTCAAAAGACATGGAATAATTCAAAGTATGAGTCGAAAAGGGAATTGTCATGATAATGCAGTTGCAGAAAGTTTTTTCCATACATTAAAAACAGAATTAATCCATCATGAAATTTATCATACAAAAGAACAAGCAAAAAGATCAATATTTGAATATATAGAAGTGTTTTATAATAGAGAAAGAAGTCATAGTGCAAATAACAATTTATCACCAGTAGAGTTTGAAGAAAAACAAAAATTGTTACAAAAAGAAATTGCTGCTTAGGGATTATAATTTCTGAGTATGTTTTAGGGTTGACAGATCAGTCTATTTAATTTAAAGATTGTAGGAATACCAAGTGGTTATGAAAATAATCTTAAAATTGGAGTGAGAAATGATGAGCCAATTTTAAGAGATATATTAAATCATACAATAAAAACAATAACACAAAAAGATATAGATAATATTGTAAATAAATATGTAACTATTGTTGTTGAAAAAAACACTACTTTTGCTGTTACCTTTTGGATTTTAGCGATTTTAATATTAATAGTTTTTGTTATATTACTATGGAATTATATGCTAAATGAAAAAGTAAAACAAGAAATCAAAAAAAATGAAGAACAACAACTAATTTTAATTGAACAAAATAAAAAAGCTGAATTAGGAAATTTAATAGGAAATATTTCTCATCAATGGAGAGATTCATTAGCAAAAATAGGATATATCAACTTAAATTTAATGATAAGAGTTTCTCAAAAAAAAGATTTACCCATAGATTTAATAAAATATAGTACTTCTGAAATTGAAAAAAGTTTAGATTTTATGTCTGAAACTATGCAAAATTTCTTAGATTATTATAAACCTTCAACAAAAATTACTACTTTTGAAGCTTACGATTCAATTAAAAATGCATTAAATATAATCGATGCAAAAATAAAAAATTCTAATGTCTCTATTGAATTTCTAGGTGATTTCTCTACAAAAATTACTGGTATTAAAAATGAATGGATGCAAATTTGGATAAATTTAATAATTAATTCAATAAATATTGCTCTTGCAAGAAAAATAGATAATCCTAAAATTACTATTCATATTGATAATGAATTCATATTATTTCAAGATAATTGCGGAAAAATTGAGACTAATTTATTAAAAGAAATAAATAAAAAACAATATACTGGGCTAGGAATAAAAATGGCAAGAGAAATATCAAAGAAAAACAATAAAAAAATGATTATTTATAATGGTAAAGAAGGAGCAGTTTTTAAATTTATTGAATTAAAAACAAATTTTTCTTAAATAAGATTTATAAGTTTTTAATTCAATCTTAGAATCTATTTTAATTACTGTTTTATACTTTTTAAAATCCTCATAGAGTTAAAAATAGCCAATAACGCCACACCAACATCAGCAAAAATGGCTTCTTTCATATTAATCAATCCTTCAGCACCAAAGAATAGAAAACCAACTTTTACCAACATAATAAATACAATATTTTGATAAACAATAGCCTTAGTTTTTTTTGCAATTTTTATAGCATCAACAATAGATTGAATATTATCATTTAATAAAATAATATCAGCAGATTTAACTGCTAAATCACTTCCCATACCACCCATGGCAAAACTTACATCAGCATTTGCTAAAGTTGGAGCATCATTTATTCCATCTCCAACAAATGCCGTTACCATTTTTGTATCTTTTTTTATTAGTTCAAAATTAGTTAATTTCTCATGTGGTAAAAGTTCATATTTGATTTCATCAATTCCCAATGTTTTTCCCACATCTAAAGCAACCTCTTTTTTATCTCCTGTTAGCATATAAGTTTTATAAATATCTAATTTTTTAAGCTCATTAATAACCTCTTTTGCTTCAGTTTTAACAATATCATTTACGATAATATATCCAGCAAACTTATTATCAATAGCCATAAAAACTGCAGTTAATTTTTCTTCTATTTCATCAATTTGTACATTAAATTTTGCAAGAAGCTTTTTATTTCCTATTAAAATCTCTTTATCATCAATTGTTGCTTTTATTCCAAATCCACTTAACTCTTCATGTTGTGTTATTAGTTTTGAATCAATAGTTTTTCCGTATGCTTTAACTATTGATTTTCCAATAGGATGAGTAGAAAAACTTTCAGCATAAGCAGCATATTTTAAAAGTTCATCTTTACTTAGCTCTTTACTCTTTATATTTGTAACTTCAAAAACTCCATATGTAAGTGTTCCTGTTTTATCAAATACCATATTTCTAATTTCTGTTAATTTTTCAA
>CAZDFZ010000215.1:0-2977 GCA_964504855.1 uncultured Aliarcobacter sp. | reverse complement strand
AGTCTAAAAAAATATTTGATTGAACACCATTTTCACTATGAATTAGTTTTGCATTTACGTCTTTTAGTTCAGAAATTACTGATTTTATAAAAATAGCCTCTTTATCAAATTTAGCAGATTGTAAATAGGGATTAAATATCCTAAAATATGGAACTGCATCAGCTCCAGTACTAGCTGCCCATTGCCAAGAACCTACATTTGAACTAGCCTCATAATCAAGAAGTTTAGAAGCAAAATATTGCTCACCTTTTTTCCAATCAATAAGCAAATTTTTTGTTAGATACGAAGAAACAATCATTCTTAAACGATTATGCATAGTTCCATTTTGATTGAAGTATCTCATAGCAGCATCAATTATAGGAACACCTGTATTTCCTTCACACCATTTTTGAAAAGCTGTATCATCTTCATTCCAATTTACTTCTATTTCATTTAAGTTTGAGGTTTCACTTTTAGGAAAATGAAATAAAATATAGTTATAAAATTCTCTCCAAAAAAGCTCTCTAATAAAAAACTCTTTATTTTCATTTTTAGCTTTTAACTCTTTTATTTTATTGAAAACTTGTCGTGGGCTTATAAGTCCAAATCGTAAATGTACTGCTAAGTTTGATGTTGCATTTTTGTCAAAAAAATCCCTATCAACTTTGTAATTATCAATTTTTATAGCAAAATCATATATCAATTCATCTGCACTTTTTTGTAAAAAATCAGGTAAATTCTGACTAATAAATCCCAAATCTTCAAGAGTTGGTACACTATCATAATCAAAAGGTATTAATTTTAGATTTTTATTTATTTCAAACTCTACAAGCTTGTATGAATTCCAAATAAATTCTAAATTTTTATAATATGGTGTAAAGACTTTATAAGGTGTTTTATCAGCTTTTAGACAATCATTTGGATGAGTTATAAAAGAGTCTGTAAAAGTTTGCATTGGAACAATCTTGCTTATTTCTTCATCTCTTTTTTTGGCATAAGCATCAAAATCAACTGAACATAAAATAGAATCAAATCCTTGATTTTTGAAACTCTCAAAAACCTCTTTTGGAGTAGAATAAAATATAGCTAAATCAAGTCCTAAACTCTTCAAATTTTCTTTTAATTTTAAAACAGATTCATATATAAAAGAGACTCTTTTATCGTTTTTATCAAGCAAATCTAGAATATTCTTATCAAAAATAAATATAGGCAACACTTCATCTTTTGCAAAACTTAGTATTGCACTATCACTTACTCTTAAATCTCTTCTAAACCATAAAATCTGTTTCATTATTTATAAGCCTTTATTTCACTTCTTAAAGCCAACTCTTTTGGATATGGATTTAAAAACTTTTGCACTTTTAAATACTGTACATCAAATCTTTTTACATATAAATTTATTATTTTCATCACAGCAATCAAAGGAATAACCCTATCTTTAAACTCTTGAAGAGATTGTAAAATCTCCTCTTTTTCTTCTTTAGTGATTAATTTTTTAAAGTATCCAAACATATGAAGCAAAACATTGTAAGTTTTACTAACACTTCCTTTTAAATTTATAGCTTTTAAAAACTCCTCTTTATACTCTTGTAAAATTTCTTCTAACTGTTTTTTTTCTTGATTAGCTACGATTCTGCCAAGTGTTGTATAAGATTTTTGACTTTTTGCATAAATTAAATATTTGTAAGAAGTGTGAAATATAACTAAATCATTCAAACTAGGATTTGATTTTAAAAACTTATGCACATCTTCATAAGCAAAAATTTGCATCAAAAAATTTTCTCTAAGCCATGCATCAATCAATCTTCCCTCTTCTTCAACTGGCAAATATGGGTATTTTTCTTTGATTTGTTTTGCAAAAACTCCCACTCCTTGTTTTACACTTGGAGCATTAAAAGGTTTATACACTTTAACTCTTTCAAGTCCACAAGTAGGAGATGCTGATTTTAAAATAAAACCACATAAGTCATCATCTTTTATTTTATCGGCGCATTTTATAGAGATTTCTTCAAGTTCGTCTGTTACATCTATAGGATTTTTTGTGGAAGTCATGATTCTTAAATCCCCTGATTCAGTTTGAACTTGTCTTACAGCAGTTCTAGGACTTCCCCAAATAATAGTTTCAGGACAATATGCAACCGTATCAAAATATTTTTGTAAAGTTCCAATTACAAACTTATCACTTGAACTAACACCATCATATCTACATGGAGTTCCAATTAAACAAGCCGATACACCTAGTTTCATATTAAATCCTTTTTCTTTTATTTTATTGTAAAAAAAAGTTTTTTAATAGGTAAAAATTAGCTATTGATAGTTTTTATGCCAGTTTTATATTCATTCTTTTTAGTATTTCATAGGTTTTTGTAACATCATAAGTAGCACTATGATATTTATCTCCATCAAACTCTATTCCATAATAGTTGCAAGTTTCATCAAGTTTTGGATTTTTTAATCTTCCATTTTTTCCATAAACTTTTACTATCTCTTTGTTCTCTTTCATAGTACAAATATGATTTTTAAATTTAACTTTATTATCTATATGTCTTAATTCAAATGAGATATTATGAGCTATTAGAGTTTTTGCACTTGAGCAAAACTCTAAAAAATCTTCATCTTCAGTGAAATATGAACAATATGATTTATCTTTTCTATAATCTAAAATCAATTCAGGTGTTAATCTATGAACTGCAAATGAGTAATAATTTACAGGATACCTTGATAAATAATATCTATGAAATTTATCTAAAACCTTAAAATCTTTATCAATTTTTACAGCTGCAACTTCTATTACATCACCAATATTACTGCTATTTGTTTCAAAGTCTATTATTATCAAGATTCAATAACTTTATTTATTTTTTAGGTCTAAAAGCTTTTATAACTTCTTCATTCACTTCTAAAAATGGACCTTCCATCAAATCAATACAGTATGGAATAGCAGGAAAAACTGCATCTAAACACTCTTTTATTGATTTTGGTTTTCCTGGAAGATTTA
>CAZDFZ010000214.1:0-3018 GCA_964504855.1 uncultured Aliarcobacter sp. | reverse complement strand
TCTTTGTAGCATTTTGAATACCCATATAAAGTAATTTTAGAAGTGAATTTTCATTATAACTACTTTTCAGAAAAAAATGCCTAATGCAAGTTAGATAACTAAGATAACTGGAGAAGTTTATTTTATAGTCATCTCTAAAATCTTATTTTATCTATTTGTATAAGATAACATAAATACCTAACAAAAGGATTAATATGATTAATATTGTAACTTTTGAAGATTTTGAAAAATTTGAAAAAAAACTTTTAAATCAAATTTCTTCAATAAACCAAAAAAAAGAATATATTTCTAAAGAAGAATGCTTTAAAATATTTGGAATAAAAGAAAGAACTCTTACAACACTTAGAGACAGAAGAGAAATTAGTTTTTCAAAAGTTGGAAATAGCTGTTTTTATAAATATTCTAGCATAGAACAATATTTTAAAAAAAATACTATTGAAGCTATAGCCTAGGCTTATATGCTTCAAATAGGCTATCAATCACAGTTTTAACCGTTTCTCTTTGGACTTTTGAATAACGCTGGGTAATATTTGCTGTAGTATGACCTAGCGTTTTCCCAACAACTTCTAAACTAAATCCATTATTCACTCCATAACCACCAACAATATGTCTTAAATCATGCATATTGAGATTTCTTAATCCTGTATCAATTCTTATATTTTTCCAATGATAATCCATACCACATTTACCAATTGTTTGTCCATTTTTTACATTACTTTCAAATACTAATCCACTTTTTTTAATTCCATATTCTTTTAAAGCGAGTATTAATGTATCTGTTAAGCTAAATTGTAAAGTTTTTTTTATTTTTGAGATTGAACTATCAATTGTATAAGTATTATTATCAAAATTAATATTCTCCCATTTCATATTTAAAACTTCACTTTTTCTTCTACCATGTAAAAGCCATATAAAAATTGTTCTTATTTTTATATCATGATAAGTAAATAAAGATTCAAATAATTTTTTTGTTTGTTCATCTGTTAATTCAATAATTCTGCAATTATCAAATTTTGGTATTTTAATACCTTTTCCAATATTATCAATATTGTTTATTCCAAGTTCCGGCAAAAATTTATAAAAAGCAACTATCATATCTTTTATCGTTTTTGCAGTTTGAGGAGCTTTTCCTGATTCTAACATCTCATTTATAATTTTTTGAAAAACAGCTATTGTTACATTTTTGGGTTGTAAATTTCCAATTTTTTCTTTTATATATTTATTATAATTTTTTTCACATGCATACAAATATGCATCTGATAAACTATTTTTTCTTAAATCTAAATATTCTTTAAATAATTCATTATTATTTTTATTCAAATTTTTAAGTGAGTAACCTTGAGACAATTCATCTAATATATCTAATCTCATTTTATTAGCTATCTTTAAATTTAATTGCGGTTCTTTACCTAAAGTTTTAGTTGTATCTTTTCCATTTTTGTAAATTCTTGCAACAAATACTTTTCTACCATTTTTATCCAGTCTATAATATAATCCATCATATTTAGTCTTTTCAAGTGCCATAATTAACCTTTTATCAACCGTGTTAGAAATTTATTTTAGAATAAATTTAACACGTCACTTCACACGGTTGGAGTTGTAATTTCTTGTAATTTAACGTAAATTATATTGGTTTATTTTTTAATAAAGGCTTTAATTGTAAGGGTTTGTAATGTGTTGTAGTTATGATAGGTAAACCATAAGCCGCGTTCTGTCGAGGACAATAATTTATCTAGCTACTAAATTACTTTAGTAGTCTTGCGAAGACCAAAATTGTGAAGTAAATACCTAGTCTTCTTGCTGCAGGTTGGGTTTACAAAGCACTTAAGATTACTCAAAAGTCTGGTGGGCTCTTACCCCACCGTTTCACCATCACCGAAAAATCGGCTGTCTACTCTCTGTTGCACTATCCCTTAGGTTACCCTAGCCATTCTTTAAATGGAACCACACTTCACAGCAGCCCGGACTTTCCTCTTGAAATAAATCAAGCTATTGTCTGGTTTACCTAGATTGTATTATATCGAGTATTTCTTAAAATCTATTTTCTGATAACATCGTAATGCTCAGGAACTTTGAATTTAAAAATTTCATCAGAAATTTCACTATTTTGAGCTACATTTGAAAACTTGATTTCAACATCATTTTCAAGTTTATCTTTGTATTTGATGTAATTAATTTTATCATCAGTTTTTGAAGTTTTAATCAAATAATCAACATCTTCAATTTTTGTAACATAACTATTATCATTAACTTTTTTTGAACTATTTAGAAGTTTAATAATATTTATTTCACTTTCTAATTTAGTATAAATTGCTTGTTCTAATTCAGGTTCATCAACAATCGCAAAATCATTGTTTATGTAAACATTTTTAACAACAGGAGTTTTATATTTCCATAAAATTTTTCCACTTTTCTTGATAAAAACTTCACCCGTATATTCAATTTTATTTGTTGAATTTGAAGTTATAACTTGAACAAAATTTGCTCTAAAACTATCTAAATCTCTAATATCATTTGAAGCCATACAAGATAAACAAAATAGCATTGAAGCAATTACAAATTTATAAAACATATTTTAACCTTTTTTTCTATATAATATTTACGATTATAACGAAAAGGAACTAATTTTATGTTAAATGTTTTTTCAAAAATTTTTGGTACAAGAAACGATAGAGAAGTAAAACAATATAGAAAAAAAGCTCAAGAGATTACAGCTCTTGAAGATAAATACAAAAATTTAAGCGACGAAGAGCTACAAACAGAATTTAATAAGTTAAAAAAACTTGTACAAGAAGAGAAGAAATCATTGAATGATTTACTAATTCAATCTTTTGCAATTACTAGAGAAGCAAGTCGTAGAGTCCTAAATATGAGACCTTATGATGTGCAATTAATCGGTGCCATGGTTTTACATGATGGAAGAATTGCGGAGATGAAAACAGGTGAAGGAAAAACATTAGTTGGTTCATTAGCCGTTGCTTTAAATGCCCTAAGTGGAAAAGGTGTTCATGTTGTAAC
>CAZDFZ010000213.1:0-3023 GCA_964504855.1 uncultured Aliarcobacter sp. | reverse complement strand
TTATTTGACTTAGAAGATGGTTGTAGACAAAAAGCTATGTCAAGAGAGTTATTAATTCAAGAGTTACCAAAATTTCCTGAAAGAAATTTTCAAATAGCTGTAAGACTTAATCCATTTAGAACTGATGAATATGAAGAAGATTTAAAAATGTTAAAACAAATTCATCAATATATCGATGTTATCGTTTTAGCAAAAGCTGGAGAAGTTTATGGAAGTGCAGAAATTAGAGATTTATCTTCTTGGTTAATATCTATTGGGAGTAAATTAACAATTCAACCAATTATTGAGCACCCAAAATCTTTACAAATTGCAGATAGATTAATGGAACATTCAACTGTTAAACACGTTGTATTTGGTATCCATGACTTTTCAAAAGCAATGGCATATAAAATCACTCCTCAAGGATGGATTAATGAGTTAGAAACTTTCTTTAACATGCTTACAATGGAAGCAAGAATTAAAGGTAAAGGGGTTATTGGTGGAGTTGAAGTTATGTTAACACCACATTCATTACCAGATAATTGTGTTGAGAAAAAAGATATTAGAAGATGGTTAGATTTACATGGTGATGATGCTTCAAGACATGTTTATGCGCATGCTATTAGAGAAAATGCAATGGGATTAACTGGTAAACAAATCATTACTCCAAATCACATTAATATCTGTAAAGTTGCATTTACTCCATCTCCTAAAGAGATTGAAAAAGATGTAAGAATTTTAAAAGCTGCTATTGAAGCAGATGCTTTATTATCTGGTGCTATTAGATATGAAGGTGAAATGTTAGATCCACCAATGTTTGGTAAATCTTTACAAAATATTTTAAGAGCTTATGCTTTAAGAAGCTTAGCAAAAGAGGATGAAATATTTGCATTATCTGTATTAAATAGAATGCCAATACATACATTTAAAGAAAACTGGCCATACGGTCAAATCTAGTAGGGAGATAATATTATGAGTTCAAACGTTAAAATAGAGATACCTGAATTTTTAAACATTGGTTATGCTTGTACTTCTGCTCATGTGGGAACAGCTAAAGAAAATAGCATTGCAATGGTAATTGAAGATGACAAATTAGGTACAGATCAAATAACTTATAAAGATTTAGCTACTAAATCTGATCAAGTTTGTAATTTCTTCACAAGTATTGGTCTTGAAGCAAGAGATAGAGTACTAGTATGTTTAAAAAACTCTTTAGCTTACCCTATTTCGTTCTTTGGAACAATGAAAGCTGGAATTATTGCAGTTCCAACTTCTACACTTTTAAGTGGTTCAGAAGTTAAATATCTTGCTGAAGATTCACAAGCTAGAGCTATAGTATTATCTGCTTCTATGTATGAAAATTTAGTTCCATATCTAGAAAATTTAGATAATTTAAAAACTATTGTAATTGCTGGAATTGATAGTATTGATGGATTAAAAAAACCTAAAGATATTAATATTTATGCATTAAATGAGATTTTTAATACAGTTGATAAAACGCCAAATCACTATAATTCAAAATCAGGTGAACCAGCATATTTAGTTTATACATCAGGAACAACAGGTTATCCAAAAGGAGTATTACACTCTCACAGATCACTTGTTGGTAGAACTCCAGCAACTAAATTTTGGTTTGATTTTAAAGAAAATGATAGAATCATGCATTCTGGTAAATTTAACTGGACATACGTTTTAGGTTCAGCTTTAATGGATCCATTATTTAATGGTCATACAGTTATTGCTTATGAAGGTGCAAATGATGCATCAACTTGGATAAATTTAATTAAAAAACACCAATGTACAATTTTCATTGGAGTTCCAACAATTTATAGACAAATTATCCAAAAAACTGATTTTACATTGTCTGATTGTCCAAGCTTAAGATATTGTATGTCTGCTGGGGAGCATTTATCAGATGAAATGTTAGGATTATGGAAAGATAGATTTAATCAAGATATTTTTGAAGCGATTGGAATGAGTGAGTGTTCATACTATATTTCTCACTCTAAAAACAATCCAATTAGACCAGGATACTGTAAAACTTTTAGATCCTGAAACTTTAGAAGAAGTTGAAGATGGTGAAGAGGGTATGATTTGTATAGGTGAAGATGATCCAGGATTATTCTTAGAATACTGGCAATTAGAAGAAGAGACTTCAAAATCAAGACATGATGGATATTTCTTCACAGGTGATTATGCTAGAAAAGATGAAGATGGATATATTTGGTTCATTGGAAGAAAAGATGATATTATCAATACTTTTGGATTTAGAGTATCTCCGCATGAAATCGAAAGAGTTGTAAAAACTCATGATGCAGTTGCAGATTGTGTTGCTTTTGGTTTAGATATTGAAAAAGAAAAAACAATTGTTGCAATTGCTGTTATTGGACATGAAGAGTTAAGCGAAGAAAAACAAGCAGAAATTTTAAAATTTGCTCAAGCAAATTTAGCAAAATATAAAGCTCCTAAAGAGATTTTTGCAATGCTTGATTATCCAAGAAAACAACTTGTAAAACAATTACATGAACAATATCATGCAATTACAACTGGTACAGCAGTTGTTGAATACAAAGCTAGAAGATCAATGTTATTCATTCCTTCTTACAACAAACATAATGTTCAAAAAGCTAAAACTGTTTTAGCTGACACAGTTATTTTTGATCTTGAAGCGATTTTACAAGAGCAAAGAGAAGTTGGAAGAACAGTAATTAAAGAAGTTTATAAAGAAGATGGTTCAAAATTTGGAGAATCTGAAAGAGTTTTAAGAATCAATAATCTTGGAAGTGAAGATCTTAAAAAAGATTTAGAACTTGCACGTGAGATTGAATTAGATGCATTATTATTCTCTAAAATTCAAACAAAAGAGGATGTTTTAGAAGCTGAAAAATTATTAAATGAAGTTAATCCAAACTTATCTTTAATGATTATGATTGAAACTCCATTATCAGTTTTAAATATTCAAGAAATTTGTGCAGCTAGTTCTAAAGTTGAAGTTGTAGTTGTTGGTTCAAATAAACTCGCAAATAGACTTCATATTGATATTA
>CAZDFZ010000212.1:0-3033 GCA_964504855.1 uncultured Aliarcobacter sp. | reverse complement strand
CCAAAGGTACAATATGCTAGCTAACTTTTCAGATTATTTGTTAGGGGAGTAATAATAATAATGAACAAATATTTAGTATTTATTGTAGAAGTGTAATTTTAAATGAAAAACTTTTTTATCTTTGCAGTTTTGTAGATATTACAGAATTAGAAAAAGCAAGAAAAAAAGCGGAATTAGAACAACAAGCTAAATCTAAATTTTTAGCAAATATGAGCCATGAAATAAGAACTCCATTAAATGCAATAATAGGATTTTCTGATATCTTATGTGAATCACAGATTAGTTCAAAAGATAAGGAAAATGCTTCAATTATTTCAAAAAGTGCCAAATCATTAATAGGAATTATAAATGATGTATTAGATATCTCTAAAATAGAGAGTGGAAAATTAGATGTTGTTAATGAAGCATTCTTCTTCGAATCATTTATCGAGCAAATAATAGAGTTATTTTCAGTTGCAGCAAAAGAGAAGAAAATTAAATTTATTTATAATCCAGAGACTATGCTTCCATACTCTTTAATATCTGATGTTACAAAATTGGGGCAAGTTTTATCAAATCTTTTAAGTAATGCAATAAAATTTACACCACAATATGGTGAAGTTATTTTCAGTGTAAAAATTATTGAAATAATTGATAATAAAGTTACTATAAGATTTTCAATAAAAGATAGTGGAATAGGAATAACTCAAGAACAGCAACAGCTTATATTTAAACCATTCTCTCAAGCTGATGATGGTATTAGTAGAAAATATGGTGGAACAGGATTAGGTCTTACAATCAGTTCAGATATTGTTAAATTAATGAATTCACGAATAGAAGTAGTATCAAATGTAAATGAAGGAAGTGAATTTAGTTTTGTTCTTGATTTAAAAATTGATAAATTGAATAATGAAAATAAATCTTTGAATAAGAATTTAAAAATTTTATTACATTGTAGTGATGGAAATAATGATAAATTAAGAGAAAATATAAAAAATCACATAAATAAAATAGGTCAAATAAGTGATTATAACGAGCAAAATAAATTAGGAGATATTTTATTCTGTTGTGGTATGAATAATTTAGAAACAGTGATAAAAGAGTTTAAAAATAAAAATAATAAATCATTAATTATTTATGTTGGAGAAAATAAAAATATATTAGATGAGAAAACAAAGGATTTAATAGATCATTATTTAGAATTACCTATTTATGGTTCGAAGATATATAATATTCTAACAGAACATCCAAATATTCATTCTGAAGTAATTAAAAAATCATCAAATATCAAAAAATTTGAAGGAAGAGTTTTAGTTGCAGAAGATAATCCAAATAATCAAAAATTAATAGAATTATTATTACAAAAAATAGGGATAAAAGCTGTAATTGTATCAGATGGTCAAGAGGCTGTTGAAAGTTATAAAAAAGATAAATATGATTTAATTCTTATGGATATAAATATGCCAGTTATGGATGGAATTACGGCTACAAAACTTATAAAAGAGTTAGAATGTGATAACTATCATATCCCAATTATTGCATTAACAGCTAATTCAATTGCAGGTGATAAAGAAAAATATCTTGAACAAGGTATGAATGATTATTTATCAAAACCTATTGAATTTGATAAACTAATAGCTGTTTTAGAAAAATATTTGTTAAATGAGAAAGAAGAAATTACTCAAGAAAAAATAAAATATATTTATGATAAAAAAATTGTTATGAATTCTTTAGGTTTGGAAGAATCTATAGTTGACATGTTACTTGATAGTTTCTTTCTAACTTTAGATGCTGATATAAAGAAAATACAAGATGCAATAGATTTAAAGAATGCTAGAGAAATATCTTTAAGTTCTCATTATTTAAAAGGAGCATGTGCAAATCTAGCAATGGAGCCAGCTGTGGAAATATTAAAAAATATAGATTTAAAAGCTAGAGATGGTGAAACAAATTTTGATTTAACTTTATTAAAAGATTATTTTGAACAAATAAAAACAAACTAATATTTTGGGAAATTCCAAAATATTAGTTTCAATTAATTTGATAAGAAATGGGAACAATAATTTCCCACGAACTTCTATTTAACTCTTTTGGAATAGCTTCAAAACTAGCTATTTTCATCAATATTTCAAGTGATGCTTTATCTAAACTTTCAAATTGCGAGCTTTTTTCAATAATACAATTTTTTATTTCTCCATCTTTTGTAATTACAAATTTAACATAAACTTTTCCACTTTGATTTAATCTTTTTGCAGTTTTTGGATAATCTTTATTTTGTTCAATTAAGCTTTTTACTTTTGTCAAATATTCTGCTTCTATATTTTGTTCTTGAGCTGTATCTGTCTGTTTTATAGGCTTTTCACTTATAGGAGTTTGCTTTGTTTGAACAGTTGGCATAGCTTCTTCTATTTTTTCATTAATAGGTTCTTTTACTATTCTCTTTTGTTCTTGTTTTTTTTCTTTTTTTGGTTTGTCTATTTTCTTTTGTAAATTAGGCTCAACAAGTGTTGGTTCACTTAAAGGCTGAGGTGTTTGTTTTTGTTTTGTCATCATATGTTTAAGTGAAATTTTTACTTCTTCAGGTTTTTTCTCTTCTTCAATTACCGTATCAGCAAAAAGAAAAAACAAGAAGAATGTTATGATTAAATATATAATCGAAGTGATGAAAAAAGAGTTAATATATCTCATTTTTTAGTCACTATTGAAACATTTGAATAGTTATGCTTTTTAAGCATATCAAGAACTTGCACAAAAGATTCAAACTTTGTATTTTTATCTGTATTTATATGAATTGGTGTCTCTTTTGAAGATTTTAGAATAATTTGTTCAATATTTTCTAAAGTTTCAGGTTTATCTTCAACAAACAAATCACCATTTTCTTGGATTACTAAAACTATTTCTTTATCAGGTTTTAAATTATCTGCGTTATTTGAATTAGGTAAAGATACTGGAATTATTCCTTTTGTTATAAATGTTGAAGTTAATAAAACAATTGCTAAAAGTACAAGTAGAACATCAATAAATGGAATTACATTTATTGAATCATATTTCTTC
>CAZDFZ010000211.1:255-3050 GCA_964504855.1 uncultured Aliarcobacter sp. | reverse complement strand
ACACATCTATGGGATTAACTCCTATTCAAGGTTTAATGATGGGAACAAGAGCTGGAGATGTTGGAGCTGGTGCAATTTCTTATATGATGACTAAAGAAAACCTAACAATTGACCAAGCATTAGACGTTATGAACAAAAAATCTGGTATCTTAGGAATCTCTGGAAAATCTTCAGATTTAAGAGAAGTTTTACAAGGTATGCAAGATGGTGATGATAGCTGTAGATTAGCAGTTGATATGGTTGCTTATAACATCAAAAAATATGTAGGAGCTTATGTTGCTGCACTTGATGGTGTTGATGCATTATGTTTCACAGGTGGTATTGGTGAGAATGCTGCGTTAATTAGAGAAAAAGTATGTGCTGGATTAGACTCTATGGGATTAGTAATTGACCCAGTTAAAAATAATAGAAGAAGTTCAAAAGCTAGAGATATTGCTACAAATGCATCTGCTTCAAGAATCTTTGTTATTCCTACAAATGAAGAGTATGTTATTGCAAATGATACATACAAAATCGTTTCTGAATTAAATAAATAATTATTACTTATTTAATAAAGCAAAAAAAGGTAGAAGTTAAACTTCTACCCTTTTTTATATCTATAAAAATAAAATCAATAAGCTTTTAATCCACTCATTAAATTCATACTAATATTTGAAACTGCTTCACTTATTAGTTTATTCATAAATTTCTCAAATTTATCCTCTTTTTTCCAAACAGGATTTTCAACTTTTGCAAGTGTAATTAAACTATTTTGAGCATAAGAAAGCGTAGCAACCTCATCAATTAAACCAACTTCTTTTGCTTGTTTTGAAGTAAATATTTTTGCATCTGCAAATAATGTATGATTTTTAACATTAAGATTTCTAGCACTTGCAACATCTGATATAAACATATTATATGTATCATCAATCACACCTTGAAGTTGTTTTTCTTCATAATCAAACCATTTTCTTGTTGGCGTTCCTGACTCTTTATACTTCCCTGCTTTTACAGTTTGTGTAGAAATTCCTATTTTATCCATAAGTTCTTTTGTATTTACACCTTGCATGATAACTCCAATAGAACCTACCATACTTCCAGGATTTGCAATGATTTTATTTCCCCAAATAGAAGCATAATAACTTCCACTTGCAATCACACCACTTGCATAAACAACAACAGGTTTTACATCTTTTAGCTCTTTTATTGCATAAGCTAACTCAACCGATGGTGCAACTGAACCACCTGGAGAATCAACTACAAATAAAACACCTTTAATATTTTTATCATCTTTTGCTTTTTGAATATCTTCTAAAGTTTTTGTTGCATCCATAATTGGACCTGTTAATTCAATTTTTTGCAAATTAGCATGATTTTTACCTTCAGCCAAATTTTCATCTGCTGGAATAGTTATAAAATATATAATTGTTAAAAAAACTATCGTTTTAAAATATTTTGTTATAAAATCCAAAATTGCTATTATTGGTGAAAAAATAGTTTTAAAAAAATTAAACAAACTCTCCTCCTATTATTATCTTATCTACAAATTTAGTATGCAAAATCACATGCATAGGTAAATCATTTATCTCTTCTACTTCATTTGGAAGATTAAAAGCTATCATATCAGCATCAAAATCTTTTCTTAAACTTCCTTTGTTTAATCCTAAAGCCTTAGCACCATTTACAGTTGCTGCTTTTAATAAAGTTTTTGAAAAATCTACAATATTTTTATCACAATGAATCATCAAAGCATTTCTTAACTCATCAAACATTGATAAAGAGTTATTAGAACTAAGCCCATCAGTTCCTATTGTAAAAGAAATATCTTCAAGTTTTAATAAATTTAATTTACTATTATTTAGTATTCTATTTGATGTAACACAGTGATTTATACTTGCACCTAAATTTTTTATTTTTTCTAAATATTCATCATTTGCTTCAACACAGTGAGTAAATGATAAATTTTTAATATTTGAAAATAGATTTAAAAACTCCATAGGTGTACAAACTGCTTTTTCTTGATTTAAAAAATTTTTGAAAAAATCTAAAAAAGAGCCTTCATTTTTATGAAGCCACAGTGATTCTTCAGGTGATTCTAAAAAATGTGAACTTACACTTAACTCTTCTTCACGAGCTAATTTTAAAGTTTCTCTTACTAAAAATGGATGAACAGAATATGGTGAATGAATTGCAATTGCAGGAATAAAATTTTTAGATTTCATCTTCTTTGCACTATTTAATCTATTTTTAAAATCAGCAAATAAAGTATCAACCATATCACCTTTTGAACCAATTACTTCACAAAAAAACACTGTATTTATTGGTGATTTAACACACGGCTCCAAATCAAAAGAATACGAAGATATAGCTCCAATTGTAGTTGTTCCAGTTTTTTTCATCTTTTCTAATTTTGAAGAAATAAGTTTATTATCTGCTTTATTGATTAAATCATCTCTATTTTTAATTACAGAGTTTAACCATGACATAAAATTCCCATACTTTAGTGTTGTAGTATTTGAAGAAAATTCTAAATGAACATGAGAATTTATAAGTCCAGGCATTAAAACTGAATTTTGATTTAGTTTTTCTATTTCGATATCTGGGTATTTTTTTTCTATATTTTCAAGAGTATCTATTTCAATGATAGTTTCATCAAAAACAACAGCACCATTTTCAATGATGGTGTTGTTTTCATCACAAGTTATTATCCAATTAGCACTTATAATTTTCATATTTGGAAATTAAGCATTTTGTTGAGCTTGAGAAATTGCTTTTACTTCACTAATTATTTGCATTAAAGCAATCAATCCCATATG
>CAZDFZ010000211.1:0-245 GCA_964504855.1 uncultured Aliarcobacter sp. | reverse complement strand
AACACCTGTACTTGCACCTGCTGTTATTGATTTTTGTCTAAACTCTTCTCTTTTATAAATGTTTGAAATATGTACTTCAACAACAGGCATAGAAACAGCACTTAAAGCATCTTTTATAGCTATTGATGTGTGAGAATAAGCAGCTGGATTTATCATTATTCCATCAACAGTTCCTAAACACTCTTGAATTCTATCTACAATTTCACCCTCAACGTTTGATTGGAAAAATTCTAATTCTACTCCAT
>CAZDFZ010000210.1:0-3071 GCA_964504855.1 uncultured Aliarcobacter sp. | reverse complement strand
TTCTTTCACCATTAAGTTTACATTTATATCAGTGTAAGATTTATAAATACAATGTGTATTTACCAGAGAAACTGCTTTTGGCACATTTGTTTCTTGTAATATATATGACATCAAAAAATGCCAAATATCAACTAATTCAACATGAATATTATTCATATCAGGCTCTGAATTAATATTTTTCCAATGTTTCCATGGAGTTGATTCAATAAGTTCAGCAACTTCCATATGAATACATCTCAACCAATTAATCTCTTTTCCAAATTTATTAACACCTAATTCCCAATTATTACCATTTGTTGAATCATTTAATTTCTTTTGTAACAAAAACATCTCTTCAAGTTTATGAGGAAATGATGAAACTTCTTCTAATAATGATGCAAGAGGTAAGCATTCTTCTATTACATTATCCAATGCCCAATTTGTTGGTAAAAGCTCTTTTTCACCTTTTAATAAATGCAATATTAATGAAATCAAATAAGGAACTTCATTCTTTTCTTCCCAATTTAAAACATCATCAGACGTAACACCTGCATACTGCATAAAATCTTCAATACTTAAAAAACCAAGTGTTTTAATACTTTCTTTAAAATCTTTATATAACAATCCTAACTCCTATTTTAATGGTAATTTTATTACGAATTTAGCACCTAAGTTCGTATTATAAACATCTAATTTGCCACCACTATGTTCTTCAATAATGGTTTTACTCATATATAATCCCAATCCTGTACCATTTTTATTACTCTTTGTTGAGAAATATGGATCAAAAATTTTTGTTATTACATCATCTTTTATTCCGCCTGCATTATCTTCAAATTCAATAAATAAATAATCCTCAGTTTCATAACTATTAATATTTATAATTCTATCTTCTATACAATTTTCCACAAATGCATCGCATGAATTTTTTATTAAATTTACAAATACTTGCATCAATTCATTAAGATAAATTTTTAAACTTGTTGTTGAAGTATTTTGATAATTTATTTTAATAGAATTTAGTTTAAATAAATATTCTAAAAAATCTAAACATTTTTTTACAACATCTTTTATATAAATTTCTTCTTTTTTCTTATTAGGTTTAAAGTAATCTCTAAAATCATCAATAGTTTTTGACATATAATCTACTTGTGTTCCAACTTGAGAAATTACATTTTCAAGAACTTCGTCTGAAACATTACCATCAACCATTTTGATTAATGGCAATTTTTGAATTAATATTGAGACAGCTTGTAATGGTTGTCTCCATTGATGGGCTATCATACTTATCATTTCACCCATAGCTGCTGATTTTGATTGCTCAACTAATAAATTTTGCTGAGATTTTAATTCAATTTGAGATGTAATATCTTCACCTATTGCATCAAAACTTATAATATTTCCTAAATCATTAAAATTTGGAAGGATAGTTGTTTTTAGCCAATAAAAATCACCATCTTTTTTAAGATTCTTAATTTCCCCTTGCCATACTTTTCCTGATTTTATAGTATTGAATAAATTTTGAAAAAATTCATTTGACATTTCAGGATGTCTAATTACATCATATGATTTTCCAATTAATTCAAAAGGTTCATAACCTGATATTTTACAAAAAGCACTAGATATACTTATAATTTTACCATTTAAATCTGTTCTTGACATTATTACGTATTTATCCACTATATCTATAGATTTATTCAAAGCACTTTCAATTTGTGCAATTGATTTTGAATAAATATCTAATAAATCTGAAAAATTCCTTTCAAAATAATATTCAATCTTTTGTATTAAACTTATTGTTCCAAAATTCAAAGTAACAGCAAACTCTACTAACGCCTTTTTAAAATTAGAGAATAACAAAAAAAATTCTTGATATTTCAAATTTAATTTTTTCAAATATTTAATAAAATCCATAACAATAGGACAATTTCCTACATTTTCATCTTTTTTTACCAAATGAATATAATTTTCTATTACACCAAAAGCATACCTTTTAATTAACAAATCTTTATCTATTAAGTATGTATCAATTATTTTAATTATATCAGGAGAACTTATCCATATTCTAACTATTGATATTTTATTCTTTTCAACTTTCTCTATAAAATCATTAAAATCTATCATTGTTTTACATTTTTTTCTACAAAAAAATTACAAGACTGACCACTTGAATTCTTCACAACAATAGAAGGTATTATCTTAGATTTAAATCCATATGATTTACATCCATGAGGTTGAGCTGGTTCCCAAGTAACAAAATAATATATACATTTTTGACAAGCTATTCTTTTTTCCATTTTAAATCTTATATTTCAACTTTACTTTGTATTGCTTTTGATAAAGACAAAATATCTACATTTTCTAAACTTACACCTGTTGGGACACCTTGAGCAATTTTTGTGAATTTAATATTATGATTTTTTAATTTATCTTCAATAAATAAAATAAATGCATCATTTGCAATAGAAGGTGTTATGGCAAATAGTATATTTTCAACTTCGTTATCATTTATAAATTTATGTAAAGAATCTAAAACTTCTTGATCTAATTCTTCAATAACAAAATATTTTCCATCAAACTGACGTGAGTCTTCAATAACGAAAATATCTTTTGCACTTTGAACAATACAAAGTTTTGAACTATCTCTTGATTCATCTAAACAAAACTCACAAATTTCATGTTCACTCATAGAACCACAACGAACACATTTAGTAATATTTTTTAGTGCATTTTCAATACTATGAGCTATTTTGATACCGCAATAATTGTCATTCATAACTATATGATATGCTAAACGCAAAGCTGATTTTTTACCAATAGTTGGTAAAGACTCAAATGCTTCAACAAGTTCGTAAAATTTTTCTAATCCTTTATTCATTTTGGGATTATAGCTAAGATTTTTAATAATTTATATAAATTAATCAAGCTTTTGTAAATATGATTGTAACTCATTTTTGAATTTATCTTTTGTAGATTTTGGAGAAATTATTTTTATATTTGGCAACCATTTTCTAACCAATGGTAATATTTCCATATCATTTGTAATTTTATAAGATAAAAATAGATTATCATCTTCTTTTAAAATAGTTTGT
>CAZDFZ010000209.1:0-3081 GCA_964504855.1 uncultured Aliarcobacter sp. | reverse complement strand
AACCACTCAGCATTTGCCCATGATTCAATAACTTCTTTAGCTTTTGCATTTCCAGCATCCATTAAATCTTTTACATCATTGAATGAGTTATAAACTAAAATAGTGTTTTTTAATTGCTCAGCAGCAGCACCTGCAACTTCAGCTATTTTTAAAGCTTCAACTAATGGTGGTACATTATATCCACCCATCATTGATCCTAAAATTTCGATAGCATCAGTTTTTGAAATAACAGAACAAGAAACATTTCCTTGAACGATATCATTTAAAAATGCAGCTTTAACATAAGCAGCATCATCAACACCTGGATTGATTTTGTTTTTGAATAAATCTAAACAATATTCTGCTTCAACAACAGAACTAGCTTTTAATAATTCTACCAACTCAGCAGTTTGCTCAGCAGTTAAAGGTAATGCTGGTAAACCACCATCATTAAGTCTTTCTTGCGTATGTGCTTTATAATTAGCTAATAAACTCATATATTATCTCCTCTTTTATTTTAGAAAGTTGATTAAATTATATCATAAAGAAAAAAATTAGTATGTACAATTTTTGTAAAGAATTGTACAAGTTTCAATTTTGTAAACAAAAGTTACATAAAACTCTTTTAAGGAGCTAATTTAATTTTTTTATAATTAAAAACAGATGTTTTTCAGTTTTATTATGTACAATTTTTGTACATAATTTTTATTATTTGTTCAATAATTTTTTAGTAATATTTTTTTAACATACCAATTAAAGATTTTTATGTAATTAAATCAAAATATCAAGAGAAAATAATGATAAAAGAACTACAAAACAAACTACATAACGAGATCCCTTTAACAAAATTTATGAATATAGAAATTCAAAATTATGATGAATCTGAACTAATAACCACTGCACCATTGAATATAAATATTAATGATAAAGGTACAGCTTTTGGTGGAAGTTTATCTACTTTAACAACTATAAGTGCATGGAGTTTATGTTGGCTTATTTCAAAAGAATTAGCATTTAATTCAAATAATATTGTAATTATAAAAAATGAGACTAGTTTTAGAAAACCTGTAACTAAAGATATAGTTTGTCATACAAAAAAACCTTCAAAAGAAGAAATTGAAATATTGAAACAAAAACTTGAAGCTAAAAAAAGTGCATCAATCAAAATAGAATCTCAAATAATTGAAAATAATGAAGTTTGTGTTGATTTTATTGGATATTATGTAATTAAAATATAGATATGTGTAATTTCTACTATTTATAACATAAAGTAGAGTTAATCTATCTTATTTCTTTTAATAAAAAATTATTTGTTGTTATAATTATTATAATAAAGTATCATAAGGAAAAAGAAATGAACAGATACGATTTTAAAACCTATAGTGAACTTTTTTTACATATAACAAATAATTATTCTAATGAAAATTTTTTAAACTATCTATCAAATGGAAAATATACAAATATTTCAATAGAAGATTTCAAACATAAAGTAATTTGCCTAAGTCTTGCACTAAAAGATTTGGGAATTCAAAAAGGAGATAGAGTTGGTATTTTTGCCAATTCTTCACCATTTTGGCTTATTTTTGATTTTGCAATTTTACAAGTAGGAGCTATTAGTGTTCCTATTTTTGCAAATATTTCAAGTGAAAATCTGAACTTCGAAATAAAAGATTCTTCTATGAAATTTATGTTTATTGATTCTCAAGAAAGAATAAATGATATTACAAAAGAGAATTCACAACTTATATTTATTACTCACAATTTTTGTATAAAAGAGCCAAATTTTCATAACTTTGATGAGATTTTAGTAATTGGAAAACAAATTTGCGATTCAAGTGGATTTACTTCTTTTGAGGCAAATCCTGATGATATTTTTTCAATTATTTATACAAGTGGAAATACAGGAACTCCAAAAGGTGTAATGCTTACACATAAAAATATAATTACGCAACTTCATGATATAAACAAGCTTATTGATTTACCAAAAAATGAAATTAGTCTTTCACTTCTTCCACTTGCTCATATATTCGAAAGAACTGTTATGAGTTATTATTTAAGTCGTGGAATTAGTATCTATTTTGTTGATGATATACAAAATGTTGCAAATCTTATGAAAATAGTAAAACCTACAATTATGACAGCAGTTCCAAGACTTCTTGAAAAAATATTTTATAAGATAAAAACTCAAATTTCACAAAAACCATTTATTAGTAAAATTATTGCTTCTTTTGCTTTTTCTTATGCCCTAAAAGAGAATCTGAATAAAAATTCAATTTTATTTAAAATTTTTGACAAAATTGTTTATTCAAAATTTAGAGAAATATTTGGTTCAAAGCTTGAAAAATTAGTTAGTGGTGGAGCGCCATTATCAAAAGAGATAGCACAATTTTTTGTAAATATTGGAGTTCCTGTTTATCAAGGATATGGACTTACAGAGTTTTCACCTGTTATTTCTACAAATTACCCAAATGCAAATAAAGTTGGCTCTTGTGGAAAAGTAATTCCAAGTGCAAAAATAAAAATCTTAGAAAACAATGAGCTATTAGTTCGTGGTGATTCTTTAATGAAAGGTTATTTAAATCAAGAAGAACTTACAAATAAAACAATAGATAATGATGGTTGGCTTCATACGGGAGATGTGGCATATTTAGATGAAGAGGGATATTTATTTATAAAAAGTAGAACTAAAGAGATATTTAAAACTTCTACTGGAGAGTATGTAAATGCAGTTGAGATTGAGCAAAAAATCTCTAAAAATAGATATATTGAGTTTGCTGTTGTAATTGCACAAAACAGAAAATTTACAACTGCCCTACTTTTTGTAGATAAAGAAAAGTACGAAAATGCAAAAAAACTAAATAAGAATTTAACTATAGAAGAATATTATAATAGAAGTGATATTCTAAAAAATATCTCAAAACATATAAATAGTATAAATTCCAATTTGAATAAGTGGGAAAAGATTGTCAATTATAAAATTCTAACAAACGATATTTCCATAGAAACTGGAGAGCTAACCCCTTCTATGAAAATTAGTAGAACTAAAATTGAAGAAAAATATAAAGATATTATAGAAAGTATGTATTAGGAGCTAAAATGAAA
>CAZDFZ010000208.1:0-3083 GCA_964504855.1 uncultured Aliarcobacter sp. | reverse complement strand
CAATTAAGATCTATGATGCCATGGATTGCTGCTAAAAAAATCGTTAATCAAGAAACAAACTAATCAATTTAAGGAAGTTTTACTTCCTTAGATAAATCTATTTATATGAATAAAAGAAAATCCAAACATAAATTAAAAAGAATTTCCGCAAGATTGACAAATAGGAAATTTATTACCATTTCAATAAAAATATTTTTAGTTGCATTTTTAATAGCTACTGCAGCATACTTTGTACTTAGAAATAAAGATTCAATTAAAGATATTCCTAATGAAATTAAAACAACAAATGAAATACAAACTCATAAAGAAGAAAATACTTTAGCAGAAAATAGTAGTGTTCAAAATCCAAATGAGCAACAAAAATATGAAGAATACACAAAAGAATTAGATAAAGTATTTACTGAAAAAACTGAAGCTGAAGATTTTATCAATAAAGAAAATGAATTAATTCAACAAAAAGTTGAAGAGATAAAGAAAAATAAACCTACAAAAGAATCACCTTCTTCATCTCAAGACAAAAAAAGAATTGATGAAAAAAGTATAATTACTAGTAAAGATACTTTTACTTATGATAGAAAAAATAAACCAAAAATTGCTATCGTGATTGATGATGTTTCTACTCAAGTTCAAAAAGATAAAATTCTTGCTATGGGATATAAAATAAATATGGCTTTTTTACCACCAACAAGTGGTCATCCAGAATCTGCAAGAATTGCTCAAAATTTACCATTTCATATGATACATTTTCCTATGCAAGCATCACCTGCATTTAAAGGAACAGAGATTAATACACTTAATGTAAATGATTCTTATGAAGTTATAGAAAATAGAGTTAGACAGCTAAGAGAGTGGTATCCAAATGCCATTTACACAAATAATCATACAGGCTCTGTTTTTACTGAAAATGAAGAAGCTATGGATAATTTATTTCGTGCATTAAAAAAATATCACTTTATTTTTGTTGATAGTAGAACAAGTAATAAATCAGTAGCAAAAAAATATGCTCAGAAATACAATATGCCATTTATTGTTAGAAATACTTTTATTGATAATGAAGAAAACTACAAATATATTCAGAATCAGTTAAAACAAGCTATTGACATAGCTAAAAAACAAGGTTATTCAGTAGCTATTGGACATCCTCATGCAGTTACATTACAAGTTTTAAAAGATGCAAAAGAATTACTAAAAGATGTTGAACCTATCTTTATAAACCAACTTCCTTATCTTTAAAAAACTCGATATAATAATTATAAATATTATTATAAAGAGTTTTTATGATTTCTAAAATCAATTTTCATATTGATGAATTAACATCAATGAAAAAATATCCAAATGAACTATTTTATATTGGAAACCTTGAATTACTGAAAAAAAGAAAAGTCTCAGTCATAGGAACAAGACGTCCAAGCTCATATACAAAAGAGTTTACTTATAAATTAGCATCAAATGTCATTTACAAGAATAAGCTTAAATCTACAAAAACAAACTTAAATGGAGTAACTTATGTCAAGAGTTGAACTATTAAAAAACAATCCCCATAAAAAATTTAAACTCATTGGAGTTAACAAAATAAACTGTTTATTCCCCCATAGATATAAAACTACATTTAAAGATATAGCTACAAATGAAGAGTTTGAAACAGAAATTTTACCTGAAGATTTAAGAGGTCAATATGTATTAGGGAACATATATTCAGAAAAAGGACTTATCGATAAAAATAATAAAACAACTAAATTATATATTCCTATTAACAAAGTAACAAGTGAGAATCTCAGACAAATTAATAAGTGCATTACGCATCATTCTGAATTAGGTATAGATTTCTACAATGAACTATGCCTTGTTTATAAAACAAAAAATACAATATTTTTAATCCCTTGTTATATAATAGCTAATCGTTATTACTTTTTATCAACTTATATTAAAACTGCTTTATCTGAAGGATTATTAGAATCATTATACTATTATAAGGAATATGCAGGCAAAGGATATAAATTAGAAAATGGAAGATTAGAAATAGAGTTAAAAGCTACTGTATCTAAAGAACATGCTCCATTAATATCACGTATCATCAGCAATGACTTATCCAAAAATAATTTTAAATATTTTTTCACTCAAACGTCAACATATCTTCAAAATCATCCGAATGATCCATATAAATCAATAGTTATGGGATTTCCATTTGAGAAAAATGAAGCTATTGAAATTTATTCAAATTATATTGATTTAGGGAAAAATTTTTATAAAGATAATATGAAAACAGAATTTAATGAACGTAATGTCGTTTTGCTTACGCATATTTACAAAGATAAAATTCCATATAATTTTACTAATCTTCATTATAAATATAGAAAAAAAGAAATTAATGATACAGTAATGCCAATAGAGGAAGAAGACCAAGAAACTGATATTCCAAGAGAAAATCCAAAACAAAGTGGAAGACATACAAAAAGTAAACCTTCTAAAAAATATACACCAAAAACAGAAGTACATCAAGTTGAAAATAAATATGATTTTTCAGATATTAATATATCTTCTGAAGAATTAACAGAAAAAATTGAAAGAGAAATTTATGATTATAACTCAAATGAAGAGGTTGATGACTCTTCAGAAAAACCAGATAAAAATAATAGTTCAAAAAATAAAATTCAGAAATTAATTATTAAAGATTCTCTAAAATTAGGTTGTTTTCAAATTAATGATTTTTATAAATTAATTAAATCATTTATAGAAGAAAAAAATATTCAAAACTATAACATTAGTGATATTATTGACTTAGAAAATCCGGAAAATAGTAAAATTAATAAATTCTTTACAGATGATGAGAAAGAATTACCTAGACAAATCATCTTTGGATATTTTATTTTTGACAGACAAATTGTAAATTTCATTGAAGCAGAACATAATTTATACTGGGAAAAAAATACTTGGTTTTTCATTTCAAATCAGACTTTTACTGAAATACAAGTACAAAATATCTTAAATACAAATATAATTAAAAATCAAAGTCATAAAAAAATGTTAGAATCTTCTAAAATATATGGTGCTTTGAAATTTTTTAGCACTCAACATGAATATAT
>CAZDFZ010000207.1:0-3094 GCA_964504855.1 uncultured Aliarcobacter sp. | reverse complement strand
CAAATGTATTTTCTAAATCTTTTGGATTTATAGTTTCAACTACTTCACCACTTATTACTCCACTTTCGATTAAAGAGTTGTAAAGTTTCTTAGCAACTATAAATTTATCACTTGTTTTTACATACTCTTCTTCACCATTTAGTGAGATTCCTGTATTTGCTGGAAGTGTCCAAGGAGTTGTAGTCCAAATAACAATACTTGCATCAATATTTTCATGTTTAAATGCCACAAAAATAGATGGAGAAACTTTATCTTCGTATTCAACTTCAGCTTCAGCTAGTGCTGTTTGTGCTGCCCATGACCAATATACAGGTTTACTTCTTTGAATTAATAATCCTTGCTTTGCAATAGCACATAATTCTCTATAAATATTCGCTTCAAATTTAAAATCCATCGTTAAATAAGGATTTTCCCAATCAGCAATTACTCCTAATTGTTTAAATTCAGATTTTTGAATATCAACAAATTTAGAAGCGTGATCTCTACATAATTGTCTTAATTTTGATTTTGGAAGAATCTTTTTCTTCTCAGCACCAATTTTCTCTTCAACTTTTTGTTCAATTGGTAAACCATGACAATCCCAACCTGGAACATATCTAATTGATTTACCCTCAAAATAAAGCGTGTCCAATATGAATATTTCCATTTGCATATGGTGGTCCATCGTGAAGAGTAAATGATTCACACCCTACTCTATTTTTTTTCATTTTCTCATAAACTTTTTTTTCGTCCCATTGTTTATATTTAATAGGCTCATTTTGAGGAAGGTTTCCTCTCATTGGAAAATCTGTTTTCGGAAGCAGTAAACTCTCTTTATAATCCATTATCACACCTTTGATATTCAAATATTTATAGTTTTTAATTAAAGTATAGATTATATCCAATTTAATTTAAAAATAAATTTATCAATATTTGTTTTATATTATAAATTTTTTTTATTGTAATTATATTGTTACTAATATTAGTTATTTTTTATGCTAAATAAAAAAAAATTATCTTTTTTTATCTAAAATATAATTTTAATATGCTAGAATCTTGCGATATTTCACAAATACATAGGAAAGATAAATGAACGAAAAACACTATGAAGTAGCAATTATTGGTGGGGGAATCTCTGGGGCAGCTCTATTTTTCGAGCTTGCAAAATATTCAGATGTAAACAATATCTGTTTACTTGAAAAATATGAAGATTTAGCAACTCTTAACTCAAAAGGTACAAGTAACTCTCAAACTATTCACGTTGGTGATATTGAAACTAACTATACTTTTGATAAAGCAAAAATTACAAAAAGAACAGCAAGAATGATCGAGAAGTTTAACTTAATGTATAATCTTCAAGATAAAATTATGTTCAAACATCAAAAGATGGCTTTAGGGGTTGGAGAAAAAGAAGTTCAATTCATAACTGATAGATATAATAAATTTAAAGAAATTTTCCCTTATTTAGAATTATGGGACAAAGAGGCTTTAAGAGAAAAAGAACCTTTATTAGTTTACGCTAACAAAGAAAGAACTATAGATAGACCAGAACCAATCGTTGCAATGGGAACAAATGACCAATATACAACAGTTGATTTTGGAGAAATGACAAAAGAATTAGTTAAAGCTGGAAAAGCTGCTAATCCTTCTAAAACTACAGATGTTTATTTTAACTCTGAAGTTGAAGAAATTGAAAAAATTGGAAGCAAATTCAAATTAACAACAGTTCATGGTACAGTTTATACAGCTGATTTCGTAGTTGTTGATGCTGGAGCTCACTCATTATTCTTAGCTCATAAAATGGGTTACGGAAAACATATGGGTTCTTTATCAATGGCTGGATCATTCTATATTACTAATGGAACTTACTTAAATGGTAAAGTTTACATGGTACAAAATGATAAATTACCATTTGCTGCATTACATGGAGATCCAGATATCTTAGAAAATGGTAAAACAAGATTTGGACCAACTGCACTTGCATTATTAGTTCTTGAAAGATATAAAGGTGGAAAATCATTCTTCCAATGTTTAAAAACATTAAATTTCGATGGAAGCATTTTAAAAATCTTCTGGGATTTATTAAAAGATTCAGATATCAGAAATTATGTACTTAAAAACTTCTTATTTGAAGTACCAGGAATTAACAAAGGTCTTTTTGTAAAAGATGCTAGAAAAATCGTTCCTTCTTTAAGTGTAGATGATATTGAATACGCAAAAGGATTTGGAGGAGTTAGACCTCAAGTTTTAAATAAAACTGAGAAAAAATTAATGCTTGGAGAAGCTTCTATTACTGAATTAGAAGGAATCATCTTCAATATGACTCCATCTCCAGGTGCAACTTCTTGTTTAGGAAATGCAGAAAGAGATATTAAAAAAGTTTGTGCTCATTTAGGTAAAACTTTCTATGAAGAGCAATTCTTAGCTGACTTTACTGACGCTGAATAAAAATAAGAGGTTTATCCTCTTATTTTTTACTCAATTTTTTCTATATATTTCAATTTTTTACTTCATTATCTAAAAATTAGGATTTTTTATGTTTGATACAATTTTTAATGATAAAGATATGGTAGAACTTCAAAACCTTTTATTAAGTAACAACAAAACAATAACAACAGCAGAATCTTGTACAGGTGGATTAATTGCTAGTATGATAACTAAAATATCAGGTTCATCAAATATCTTCAATGGTGCAATAATTACATATTCAAATAAAATAAAAAATCAAGAGCTAGATGTAAGAAATGAAACTTTAGAAAAATTTGGTGCTGTGAGTTGTGAAGTTGTAAATGAAATGTTAGATGGTGTAATTAAAAAATTTGATGCAAATTTTGCTATTGCAGTTTCTGGAATTGCAGGACCAACAGGTGGAAGTAAAAATAAGCCAATAGGTACTGTGGTAATAGGAATTTGTGACGATAAAAACCATAAAATGGTAGATATCTATAATTTTAATGGAACAAGAGAAGAGGTACAAATTCAAGCTGCAAAAACATCTCTAAAAGAAATTTTGAAATTTCTTCAAAATACTCTTGACAAATAAAATAAATTGCACTATAATTCCAGTCCAATTTAAGTAGAACATCTACTAAAACTGGAAACAATGTGACCCGTT
>CAZDFZ010000206.1:0-3125 GCA_964504855.1 uncultured Aliarcobacter sp. | reverse complement strand
ACCATAGTATCGAAGCTAGCTTAACTTTTCAGACCCCATTTTTTTTAATTAAGCCGAAATTATTTCATAAGATGCATTATACTTTGTTATTCTATTCAATTATTCATTACATAATAATTAAATAAAATAATTTTTTTAATAATACTTATATCATATTCAGGATTATTTTGATTATTTTTTAATAATAATAATTGAAAAAACAATTGACAATATCTTTAAATAAAATTATTTATTTTTTCATATTGTGAAAATTATAGTTTTGTAAGATTATTATTGTACTTGTTTTAATAAATAAATAAGCTTTTAAATAATACTATTTATTAATTAATAATAAAAATATATAAAAATTTTTTAATAAAAAAGTAAAAATCAATACAAATTAATATAAAAGTATTTATAAATTAAAAAAGGGAAATAAATGGCAAGTCAAACAGTAAATATTGAGTTAGAAAAGTTAGAAAAATTGTTTAATAAAGTTGGTGATTTAGTAATAACAAATTCAATGATGACTCAATCAATTGATAATTTGCCCCATAGTGAAGATAAAAAAAATTTATTAGATAAAATTGCTTTACTTCAAAGACATATTGTTGAGTTGCAAGATTATGCAACAGATATAAGAATGATTAAATTTGAAAGTATGAAAAATGTTTATGATTCTATTTTAAAAGAAAATATTTCAGATGATAAAAATATTAAATTTTTAATGATAGGTAATGAAACGAAATTAGATAAATCAATATTAGAACATTTAGATTTATCAATAAAGAATTTAATTATTGATGCGATTAAGAATATTGAATCTCAAGAAGAAAGAGAATTAAAAGATAAAAACCTTGAAGCTACAATTAAGATTACTGCTTTACAAGATAATGGTCAAATTCATATTACATTAGAAAATGATGGTAAAAGTTTGGAGCCATTTGAACTTAGTGAATTGGATAAAGAAATAGTTGAAAATAAGCTATTAAATTTTAAAGAAATAAAGCAAATTGTTGAAAAAATAAATGGAACTATAGAAATAGAAAGTGAAGAAATGGAAGGTTATAGCATAACTATAAATGTACCATTAACACATTCTATTTTAGATGGTTTAAATGTAAAAGTTGGAAGTAGTGTATTTATAATCCCAACAATAAGTATAGTAGAATCAATCCAAGCTAAAAGTGATGTCATTAAATATGTTGGTGATGGAAGCTCTCCTTTATTGATGCTAAGAGATGAATTTATACCAATTATCAAATTGTATGAATTTTTAAATATTACTCCTAAATATACTAAATTAGAAGAGGGTATTCTTATTGTTGTAAAATCTGGAAAACAAAAAGCTGCATTTTTTATTGATGAATTTCTTCAACAACAACAAGTTGTGGTAAAAGCAATAGAGACTAATTACAAAAAAATACAAAATATTTCAGGTGCAACTGTTAAGGGTGATGGAAGTATTGGAATTATTTTAGATATAAAAAATATTATAGAAAATTCAATGGCTTAATGTTCTAAAAAAATTTGAAATATTAGATTTATTATTGATATGTATCAATTGTTCTAAAGTTTAATTGTATTATAATAATCATTATTAATTATATTATTGGATGATTATGAAATTAAGTGAATTAAAAGTAAAAGAAACAGCCTTAATTACTTCTATAGATTGTGATAGTGTATTGAAAAATAGACTATATTCTTTTGGAGTTATCAAAGGTGCTACAATAAAAGTTGAAGAAGTAACTTTAACAAAAAGTACAATAGAAATCAAAGTTAATCAGTCAAAGATAGCTTTACGAATGAATGAAGCCTCAAAAATCGAGGTTAAATATGCAGAATAAAATAATAACAATAGCTCTTGTAGGTCAGCCAAATGTTGGTAAATCTATGCTTATTAACTCTATTTCTAATGCAAGATTAAAAGTTGGAAATTTTTCAGGTGTAACGGTTGCAAAAGAAGAAGTTTTCTTTGATTACAAAGATTATGAAATCCAAATTATAGATTTACCAGGTGCTTACTCTTTAAATGATTATACACTTGAAGAAAGGGTAACAAAAGAGTTTTTAGATAACTCAACTTACGACATCATTTTAAATGTATTAGATTCTACAAATCTTCAAAGAAACCTATTTTTAACTTCTGAATTATTAGCTTTAGATAAAAAAATGATTATTGCACTTAATATGAGTGATGAAGCTCAAAAAGAGTCAATAATAATTGATGAAGTGCAATTAACTAAAGTCCTTGGAAAACCTTGTATAAAAACAAGTGCTGCTAAAAATACAGGAATTAAAAAATTATTAGACGAGATAGTTTTTAAATTTGAAAGTGAAAAATTACCAACAAAACTATTCTTTTCAGATGTTATAGAAGAAGAAATAGAGACAATATCTCAATTTTTAAGAGAGCGTGGTTTTAAAACTCATCATACATATAGACAGATTGCAATTAAACTTCTAAAAGAAGATAAACAAACTTATAAACAATTCCATGATGAACCAATTTGGATAAAACTACAAAGTGTTTTAAATGAGTCATTTGAACATCTGTATATACATTACAATACAAAAAATATTGAAGATATTTTTAATGATGAAAAAATTGCATTTGCAAGAGGTGCTGTAACTGAAACTGTTAAATATAAATCAGATGACAAAAAAACTTTAACAGAAAAATTTGATTCAATATTAATTCATAAATTTTTTGGTTTACCAATATTTTTATTTTTAATGTGGGGATTATTTCAATTAACTTTTGAAATTGGAAATATTCCTATGGAAATAATTGATTCATTTTTTGCAATGGTAATTGATAAAACAAAAGAACAAGCCAAGGTAAAAACGTTGATTATCAAAAATACATAAGAATAATTTTGGAACAAGAAATTAAGGAGGATTTTTAAATGTCAAAACTATTAGTAGGAATTATTTTCGTTTTAATCTATCATTCAGTTTTTGCACAGAGTATTAAAAATCAATATAAGCACAATTGTTGGGATGGTGATTTGTTGATCTCTGTACTTAGTGGAAAATCAAGAGAAGATGCCTGTTCTGAGTATGGAATGAAACCTACTCGACCAGTTGTAAGACTTGAAAAAAAAGTGCTAACTTTTTATTTTCATAATTGCTGGAAGAAT
>CAZDFZ010000205.1:0-3132 GCA_964504855.1 uncultured Aliarcobacter sp. | reverse complement strand
AGTATAGTTATTAGTATACTCATCTTCTGTATTGTATACATAGTTTTCAAGATAATTAAACATAAAGCCATCTCCAATTTACTGTAAATTTACTGTCATAAAATCAGCTACTGCGTCTACAGGAAATACAATTCTAGGTTTTTGTGATTTACCAATTTTCATATAATTTGGTAATCCTACACCTTCTCTTAAAAGCTTATCAAGAAATGAAAGGCTAATTCCAAGTTCATCTGCTGTTTCTTGTCTTGTTAAACCTAACCTCCCATATTTTTCAATAAGATAGTCTACATAGTATTTCTTATCGATAGTATGGTTATTTTCATCAAAAAACATCTATTCTCCTTTTTGTGTTTGTTCTTTTATAAGTGGAATAATTCCATTTTTAGGGATATTTTTCAGGATGAAAGATTTTTCAATCATTTTGATTTGATAACGAGTAAAAAGGTCAATTTTATGTAGAGAAAAATTTATGAGAAATACAAATTCGAGATTAAACATCAATTAGATATAATCAAAAAGTTTTTGTGCTACCCTAAGTAGTGCTACCCAAAACAGCGTAAAAATGTATAAAAAATACAAAATGGGTAGCAATGGGGTAGCACGATTTAATATATTTAAGAAAGAAAGTTCAAAGAATAACCTAAAATAGGGCTTTGAAGAGGATAAAAATAATATGATATTAATGATTGATAACTATGATTCATTTACATACAACATAGTTCAATATTGCCTAGAATTAGGTGCTGATTTAAAAGTTATTAGAAATGATGAATTAACTTTAAAAGAAATTGAAGCTTTAAATCCACAAAAAATTATAATCTCTCCTGGACCAGCAACTCCAAATGAAGCAGGAGTTTGTTTAGATGTTATAAAATATTTTGCAGGTAAAAAACCAATATTTGGTATTTGTTTAGGGCATCAAGCAATAGGACAAGTTTTTGGTGGAAATGTAGTTCGTGCAAAAAATATGATGCATGGAAAAACATCTTTAATAAAAGTTGTAAAAGATACTCAAATTTTTAAAGATTTACCAAAAGAGTTTACACAAACAAGATATCACTCATTAATAGTTGAAAAAGAGAATTTACCAGAAGATATAATAGTAACTTCATATAGTGCTGATGATGAAGAAATTATGTCTTTAGAGATAAAAGACAAACAAATTTATGGTGTTCAATTCCATCCAGAATCAATTATGAGTGAACATGGACATAAGATTATTAACAATTTTTTAAAATTATAAAAAATGACAGCAAACAACAAATATAAATACTATTTTTATTTATCTTTATTTTTTTTAACATTTATATTGTTGTTTAAAGCAACTCTATCACTTAGTATTTCTTACAAAGAAGCTCTAAATGTATTTGTAAATCATTCAATTTTATCTTTGATTACAAATACTTCAATATATATTTTTGGTCAAAATGACATTGCATTAAGACTTCCTTTTATTCTTTTTTATATTTTTAGTGTAATTTTAATGTACCAAATTACTGAAAATTATTTTAGATATGAAAAAGATAGATATATTTCTATAATCATTTTTATGGTACTTCCAGGAGTATTAAGTGCTGCATTATTGGTTAATAGTGCAATTGTTGTAATATTTTTTACATTACTTTATATTTATTATTATCAAAAATATAAACAACATTCCTATTTATTTCTTTTATTTCTTTTATTTATTGATAACTCTTTTGCTATTTTATATTTAGCATTATTTTTTTACTCAATAAAAAGTAAAGATAAAAAATTTATAGTTTTTACATTCCTATTATTTTGTATCTCTATGTACATGTATGGCTTTTCTACAGGTGGAAAACCAAAAGGATTTTTAGTTGATACTTTTGGAATTTATGCAACAGTTTTTTCTCCTTTTCTTTTTTTATATTTTATTTATACAATCTATAGAACAGGGATTAAAAATGAAAAAACATTGATTTGGTACATATCAACTACAGCTTTAATTTTATCTTTAATAATTTCATTTAGACAAAGAATTTATATAGAAGATTTTGGACAATTTGTTGTTATTTCTTTACCAATTATGTTAAAAACGTTTTTTAGTGCATATAGAGTAAGACTGAAGGAATTTAGAAAAAGTTATAATCTTTTAGTTTTTTTAGTTGTAAGTATGTTATCTGTAAATGTAATTTTAACTTTTATTAATAAACCTTTGTATTTAGTTTTGCCAAATTCAACAAAACATTTTGTCTATGAATATCATTTTATTAAAGAATTAGTTGATGAACTATCAAAAAGAGGTGTGACAAATTTGTCGACAGATAGTAATGAATTGGCATTAAGATTGAAATTTTACAATATAGAAAAGGGTGAAGATTATTTTTTAACTCAAAAGAAATGTGATGAACCTTGTGAGAAAATAAGTATAAATTATTTTGGTAAAGAAGTTTTTGTAGCTTATTTACTAAAACTTAAATGAAAAAATCATACTCCTTACTTGAAATAATTTTAACAATTACATTATTAGCCGTTTTATATAAAATATTTATTCCAAAATTTAAGATAAATAACTTAGAAGAATTAACAAATAGAATTTCCTTATATATTTCATTTGTAAGACATAAAGCATTTATTGATGAAAAATATAATCCAAATGATACTTTATGGCATAAAAAAAGATGGACAATCAAATTTTTTAGATGCAGAAATGAAGAAGATGGAATTTATTATTCCATATATAGTGATAATAATGAATCAGGGACTCCTGGTGAAAATGATTCTTTGAAAGATCCACTTACTCAAAAAAATATATATAGTTCAAATTACTGTAAAGAAAACAATTCTAATAGTAAATATGTATTACTAACAAAAAACTTTGGAATTAAAGATGTAAAAGTTTCATGTAATGAAACTTCTTCATTGGGACAATTATCATTTGGCGCTGATGGTAAAATTTATTCAAAATTGACTAACAATCAAAATGGAGCATTAGAATATGAAATTACACTACCATGTAGTATAAAATTCATATCAAAAGATAATAAAAATAAAGAAATAATAATAAATCCTAAAACAGGATATTCAAGAATTACAAATTAGTACAAAAAAACATTCAAAAACCCCAATAAAAAGCTAGTAAAAATTCAAAAAACCAACAAATCCCAA
>CAZDFZ010000204.1:0-3137 GCA_964504855.1 uncultured Aliarcobacter sp. | reverse complement strand
AAGTGAAATTGGTACTGCTATAAAACTTGATAGTGAACTTAAAATGAAAGTAAAAGGAAGAGACAACTCAGGATTACTTTCTACTATTGAATTAGGAAGTGAAGGTGTTAGAATTGCAATTAAAGAACCTCTTAAAGAGATAGTTTCAGCTATAAAAAGTGTTCTTGAAAATATGCCACCAGATTTAGCAAGTGATATTGTAGATAATGGTGTAATTATCACAGGTGGTGGAGCTTTAATCAGAGGATTAGATATATATTTAAGCGAAATAATTAAACTTCCAGTAAAAGTTGCAAATGAACCTTTATTATCAGTTGCTTATGGAACTAGCCAAGTTTTAGATGAACCAGAGTTACTTAAATTAATTACGAATGCGTAAATTTATTTTTATCTTTCTTTTTGTTATAGCAGCATTATCTTATCTTTTTGAGATAGATGAGCTGCTAGTTAAAAAATTTACTTTTTTCAATGACCTTAAAATTGCATATATAAATAAAGTAATAACTCTTTCATGTATGTCTGAACAATATGTAGATCAAGCAAGCACTATAGAAAGATTAAAGATTGAAAATAATGAGTTAAAAGAGTATAAAATATTATATGAAGCTTCGAAGAATCAACTAAACTCATTGAAAGAGTTCCTAACAAATATTGATATTTCAGAAAATAAACCTAAAATTGACTTAGTAAAAGTTATTTCATATATAAATTATAATGATTTTACAAAAGTTTGGCTAGATCAAGAAATAGATGATGATACAATTTTAGGACTTATAACAGATAATTATTCTGCTGGTATTGTAGTAAATAGAAACGGTCGAGCAGTTGGTTTACTAAATGGAAATAAAGAATGTTCATATGCTGTTTTTATTGGAGAGAATAAAGCTCCTGGTATCATAACTTCATCTGATGAACAAAATGAATTACAAATTAAATTCATCCCAGTTTGGTCAGAAATAAATAAAGGTGATGAAGTTATAACATCAGGTATGGACAACATCTTTTTTGAAGGTTTAAAAGTAGGTAGAGTAATTGAAGTTACTAATCTTGCGGATATGAAAATTGCTACTGTTCAACCTTATGTAAACGTATTGAAAAAGAAATACTTTCATACTGTGAGAAATGATAAGAAAACTACTCCTTTAGAAAATACTCCACCAAAAGATGAAAAACAACACACTGATAAGAATAAAAAAGAAAAATCAACTTCTTCTAGTAATTAGCCATAATTTTATCTACATCATTCCAAGATAGTTGATTTTTATTCTCTTTTTTAAACATATTATAAATATATCTTGCGAACATATCTGTTTCTAAATTTACTTTTGTTCCTACTTTGTAATTTTTAAATAAAGTATTTTTCACTGTATGAGGAATAATTGTAAGCCTAAAAGAATCTTTTAAAACTTCATTTACAGTAAGTGAAACTCCATCAATAGTTACACTTCCTTTTGGAATAATATATTTTGAAAATTCTTCAGGAAGAGAAATATAGAAATCTGTAGAATTACCATTTGATTTGATTGACTTAACGATACCTAAGCAATCCACATGACCTTGAACTATATGCCCTTCAAATCTGTCACCCATCATCATAGCAGGTTCCATATGAACTTCATTTTTATAATTTTCCATAGCTAAGATTTTTTGTGATTCAGGTGATAGTTCTACAGTAAATGTATCACTTGTTGTTTTTACAACGGTTAAGCAAGCACCATTTATAGCTATTGAGTCACCTATTTTAGGTTGATACTTTGCATTTAGAGTTAAGAAATTGTTTTTAAAACTAACAACTTTTGCCATCTCACGAATAAGTCCTGTAAACACTTAAAAAACCTTTTGATAAATTTTAGATATAATATCTAAAAATTGTTAAGAAGCTAATTTTAACTACTTTTAGTAAATTTCTTAGATAAGTGGAAGAAAACATTTATCTAAGAAATTTCCCAAACATAAAATCACAAAAAGCATATAAGGAATAAAATGAATTACGATGTAATTGTTGTTGGTGGTGGACACGCTGGTATTGAAGCATCACTTGCAAGTGCTAGAATGGGTAAAAAAACTCTATTAATCACAATGTTAGTTGAGCAAATTGGAGCCGCTAGTTGTAATCCAGCTATTGGCGGGCTTGCAAAAGGTCACTTAGTACGAGAGCTTGATGCCATTGGTGGAGAAATGGGACTTTGTACAGATACTGCTGGTATTCAATTTAGAATATGAAATGCCTCAACAGGTGCAGCTGTTCAAGGTAGTCGTGCTCAAATTGATATGGATAAATATAGAATTTATATGAGAAAAGTTTGTCATAATACACCAAATCTTGAAGTTTATCAAGATGAAGTGTCTTCTTTATTAGTAAATGATAAAAACGAAGTTTATGGAGTGAAAACAAAATTAACAGAAGAGTTTACTGCTAAAAAAGTTATTCTAACAACTGGTACATTTATGAAAGGTCTTATTCATATTGGTGAAAATAAATATGAAGCGGGACGAGCTTGGGAATTACCATCAAGTACTCTTTCTAATCAATTAAAAGAATTAGGATTAAATGTTGGAAGATTAAAAACTGGAACTCCAGCAAGACTTGATGCAAACTCTATTGATTTTTCAGTTATGGACATGCACGGTGGAGATGTAAATCCTGCACCATTTTCATTTAGAACAGATAAATCAAATTTTGAACCAACTCAATATCCATGTTATATCACATATACAAACGAAAAAACTCACGAAATAATCTCTTCAAATTTCTATAGAGCTCCTCTTTTTACGGGACAAATTGAAGGATTAGGACCAAGATATTGTCCTAGTATCGAAGATAAAGTAAATAGATTTAGTGAAAGAGATAGACATCAATTATTTTTAGAGCCACAAACAGCAATGTGTACAGAATATTATATAAATGGTATGTCAAGTTCTCTTCCAATTGATGTTCAAAAACAAATGATTCATTCTGTTGCTGGACTTGAAAATGCAAAAATTATCAGATATGCTTATGCAATTGAGTATGATTATATTGATCCAACAGAGTTAAAACATACACTTGAAACTAAAAAAATAAAAAATCTTTATAATGCAGGTCAAATAAATGCAACGACTGGTTATGAAGAAGCAGCGGCTCAAGGATTAATGGC
>CAZDFZ010000203.1:0-3140 GCA_964504855.1 uncultured Aliarcobacter sp. | reverse complement strand
AAATCTGCAACTTTAGTTATTGATAATCAAGAAACTAGATTAACAAAAAAAGAAAAACTTCTTATGAATCTATTTTTGAGTAAAAAAAATCAAGTAATTACATACTCTACAATAGAAAACTATGTTTGGGAAGGAAGTTTTGTATCTTTAGAATCTATTAGAAGCCTTATAAGAAGAGTAAGAAAGATATTAAATAAAGAGTATATTCAAACAGTTGTGGATACTGGTTATATTTTTAAAAACATTTAATCTCTTTTTTTACTCAAGCATCTAAAATCATACAAATATCATATCAATCCATTAATATCATCTTATATTTTATTATGGAGGTTTTATATGCAAACTTGGCAACAAGTATATGCACCAATAGGAGATAGTTTAGTGCTTTCAGCACTTGTAGCTTTAATTCCTATCGTGTTTTTCTTTTTAGCACTTGCTGTATTTAGAATGAAAGGACATTTTGCAGCTATTATTACATTAGCTCTTTCAATGATTGTGGCAGTTGTTGGATTTAAAATGCCTATAGATATGGTATTCGCTTCAGCTGAATATGGTTTCTTATTTGGTTTATGGCCAATCGCTTGGATTATCGTAGCATCTGTATTCTTATACAAATTAACGGTAAAAAGTGGGCAATTTGAGATTATTAGAAATTCAATTATTTCTGTTACAGAAGATCAAAGAATTCAAGTTATCTTAATTGGTTTCTCATTTGGTGCATTCTTAGAGGGTGCTGCTGGATTTGGAGCTCCTGTTGCTATTACAGCTGCTATTTTAGTTGGTCTTGGATTCAAACCATTATATGCTGCTGGATTATGTCTTATTGCTAATACTGCACCTGTTGCATTTGGTGCTTTAGGTATTCCAATCATTGTTGCTGGAAAAGTATCTGGAATTGATGCGTTTACTATTGGAGCAATGGCTGGAAGACAATTACCGTTACTATCGTTAATCATTCCTTTATGGATTGTAGCTATGATGGATGGTGTAAAAGGTATTAAAGAAGTATGGCCAGCGGCACTAGTAGCTGGTGGAAGTTTTGCTGTTACACAATATATTACTTCAAACTTCATAGGACCAGAATTACCAGACGTTACTTCTGCTATTGTTTCTATTGTTGCAACAACTGTTTTCTTAAAAAATTGGCAACCAAAAAATATCATGAAAGCAAATATGGAAGGATTTAACTTAGTACCTCACACAACTGGTGAAGTATTTAAAGCTTGGTCACCATTTATTATTCTTTCTGTAATGGTTACAATTTGGACAACTAAATGGTTTAAAGCATTCTTTGACAAAGGGCAAATCTTTGCTGATACAATTTATAAATTTGAATTCTCTACAATTCATAATATGATTTTAAAGATGCCTCCAGTTACTGCTGCTCCAAAACCTTTTGAAGTTGTTTATACATTCAATCCAGTTTCAGCAACAGGTACAGCTATATTTATTACAGCAATTATAACTATGTTTATTTTTAGATTAAATATAGGAACTGCAACAAAAACAATGACTGAGACATTATTAGAACTTAAATGGGCAATTTTATCTATTGGTTTAGTTTTAGGTTTCGCATTTGTTATGAATTATTCTGGTATGTCAACAACTATGGCTTTAGTTCTTGCAAATACAGGTTTCATGTTCCCGTTCTTCTCTCCTTTCTTAGGATGGTTGGGAGTATTCTTAACAGGTTCAGATACTTCATCAAATGCATTATTCTGCGGATTACAACAACAAACTGCTCACCAATTAGGTGTTAATGAAACATTAATGGTTGCAGCTAATACAACAGGTGGGGTTTGTGGAAAAATGATTTCTCCTCAATCTATCTCTATTGCTTGTGCATCTTCAGGAATAGTTGGGAAAGAATCTGATTTATTTAGATTTACAGTTAAACACAGTTTAATTCTTGTGGTAGTTATGGGTCTTATAACTATGGCTCAAGCTTACGTTTTAACTTGGATGATTCCATAATCAAAAATTTATTTAGACACATCTTTGTGTCTAAATAATAAAAACTTCTTATACTTTAAAACACTCTTTTTCTTAATAACTCATATTTATAGAATTGTTTAAAATATCATATAATTATCATTTAGTGAAGTTAAAATTTATAACTTATGAATCTAGGGGAATTAATATGTTAGATAGCAAATATCAAAGATTTTATGATGAAATCGTAAAAAAGATTAAAAAAGAGAAAATATTCACAGATAAACTTCACACACTTGCTTATGGAACAGACGCATCGTTTTATAGACTTATTCCAAAAATAGTAATTAAAACTGATAATGCAAAAGAGGTTCAAGACATTATTGAATTATCAAATTCAATGAACTTAAGCATAACATTTAGAGCAGGAGGAACTTCACTTTCAGGTCAAGCAATTAGTGATTCAATTTTAGTTATCACTTCAAGAAATTTTTCAAACTTTAAAATTTCTCCTGATGCAAGCTTTATTTCACTTCAACCAGCGCTAACAGGTGCTCAAGCAAATGGCTTACTAGCAAGATATTCTAAAAAAATTGGTCCTGATCCAGCTAGTATAAATGCAGCAATGATTGGTGGAATTGCAGCAAATAATGCTTCTGGAATGTGCTGTGGGATTTCTCAAAATTCATATAAAACTTTGAAATCTTTAAAACTTATTTTTGCTGATGGTACAAAACTTGATACAGGATGTAATGAGAGTAAAGATGCTTTTAGAAAATCTCATGGTGATTTCTTAAATGATTTAAAAAGCTTCTCACAAGATACAAAAAACAATGAAGAGTTAAGAGCAAAAATAGAGAAAAAATTTAAAATCAAAAATACATGTGGTTACTCATTAAATGCTTTAATTGATTTTGATGATGAGTTTGAAATTTTGCAACACTTGATTATTGGAAGTGAAGGTACTTTAGCATTTATTGAAGAAGTAACTTATTATACAGTTGAAGATTTGAAAGATAAAGCAAGTTCTTTGATGTACTTCAAAGATATGAAAGAAGCATGTAGTGCTGTTACAAAATTAAAACTTGCAAGAGATTCTAAACAAATTATAGTAGATGCAGTTGAGCTTATGGACAGAGCAGGCTTAAGAAGTATAGAGCAAGACCCAGCGATGCCTGCATATATAAAAGATTTTGATGATGAGGTAA
>CAZDFZ010000202.1:0-3143 GCA_964504855.1 uncultured Aliarcobacter sp. | reverse complement strand
TAAAATTATAAAAAGCTTTTACTTCTGTTTTTTTTTCTAAACTGTTTGTATTATCAAGAATTACTACGCCTTGGTCAATAGGAGCATATAGTTTTGGATCAACAGTTATCCAGTTTTTATTCTCTTTGTATTGAGTCATATTTCCTTCATATAAAGAAGATTTTGCAATAAATCCTACATCAGTTGCCGTTGTTGCATAAGTTACAGCTTGTGAGATTGATTCTGCATATACATATTTACTTTCAATACCATCAATTTTTGCATTTTTAATTGCTTCAATAGCAGCAGCTCCATAAGGTGCCGTTTTAGGATTAGCAATTACAATTTTAGAAATAGTTGAGTCTTTTAATAAATTTATACCTTTAGAATAATCAAGTTCTTTTATACTAAACATTGCAAGAACACCTTGTGCATAAACAACAGGTGGAGTTTCTGTTAACTTTTTTTCATATAGAGACTGAGGGAATTTCATATCTGCTGACATAAAAATATCATATGGTGCGCTATTTTCAATTTGTGCAACTAGTTTTCCACTACTTCCTAATGTTACTAATACTTTTGTATCGGGATTTGTTTTATTAAATTCTTTAACTAATTTATCCATTGCATATCCAACATTTGCTGCTGCTGCAACAGTTATTTCACCTGCAAATATATTTGAATTTAAAATCATTAATCCTAAAACTATTTTCTTACTTGCATGAAAGATACTATTTTTTTTTGTCATTTTATATTCCTTATTTACCTATCATAATATCTGATGATTTTATTATTGCACTTGCTTGGGTACCTTTTTTTAAATCTAAATTTTCTAATGAAGATGTTGTAATTATAGAAGCAATTTTGTCACCATTTCCTATATCTAAAACTACTTCTGAATTTATTTCTCCTTTGTTAATAGAATCAACAATTGCTTCAAATTTATTTCTTGCACTAATATTTAATGAAATATCAGTTGAAAGTAAAACAGTACTTGATTTAAATATTGCTACTACTTCATCACCTAATTTTAAATCTAAATTATTCACTGCAGTATTTGTAATTACTGAAATTATCGTATAACCACTTTTTAATTTTATATAAACTTCTGCATTAACTGTTCCCTTAGATATGAGTTCAACTGCTCCACTTATCTGGTTTCTTGCACTTATTTGCATTGATAATCTCCTTATAGTTTTTAATGTTCCTGTATTAATATCAGTTATTGAAGTTAGATTTTGCAAGAACTTTTTTTGTTCATTTTGCAATATTTCATAAGTGTTTACTAAATTTTCTCCATAAGGTGTCAATGTTGTACCTCCACCTCCAAGCCCACCGGTTTCTTTTTGAACGATTGGAGTAGTTGATAAATTATTCATTGTTTCAATAGCTTCCCATGCAGCTTTATAGCTCATTGGTACTTCTTTTGCTGCTTTGCTAATTGAACCTGTTTTTTTTATGGCAATTAATAATTCAATTCTTTTTTCAAGTAAAAAAGGTTGATTAAAAATTTCTAAAGTCAAATTAGATAAAAACTCCATATTTTTCCTTTTGGTTATATTCTTTAGTATATAACGAGTAATAAAAAAATATTAGCATTATATAACTTAATATATAACGGTAATTTTTATACACTTTTGAAAATTATATGAATGTTTTTAGTTCAATAAAGAATTTGTACAGATACTTAATGGTAGAATGTAAATATAAATAAGATAAATAACCGATGAGTATAAAACTTTACAGGGGTTTAACTAAAACAATACTCATCGCTTATTTATCCTATTTAACTCTTTTATTCAAATCAAGAATTTAAAAACTCATTATATAAATCCCTGTTTTTAGAAAAAATCTTATAAATAACATCTTTAAATGTAAATTCTAAATAGTTTGCATGAAGCCATAATCTACTTGATTTTGTAACTTCAAATCTATCTTCAAGACTAAGTGTTTTATTTAGAGAATTTTCAGCACTTTCATCATCTGCACCATAAAGTGGATCACCTAAAATTGTATGTCCAATTGAATGTAAATGAACTCTAATTTGATGTTGTCTCCCTGTTAGTGGCAAAGCTTCAATAAGTGTTAAATCTTTTTCTTTGTTGTATTTAATAGGTTTTATGATTGTAACTGACTCTTTCCCATCATCGCAAACTTTCATTCTTACACCAATAGCAAGCCCTTCCCTATCAAGACCTTTGTCAATTCTAATTTCTTCTTTGATATGTCCTTGGGCAATTGCTAAATATGATTTATGATATTTTTTTTCTTGAAACATATCTTTTAAAGCAATTTCACTTTTTTTATTTTTGCCAACAATTACAAGTCCAGAAGTTTCTGCATCAATTCTATGAATTAAATTTGCATCTTCTCCAAAATGAAACCTAATTTCATCAAGTAAAGAGTAAGGAGTAATTTTAGAAATTGGATGTACCATAAGATTTGTAGGCTTATCAAAAATAGCAAAATCATTAAACTCAATTAATGGTTTTAAACCTCTTGAAATTCCCTCAAAAACAGCTATATAAATATACTCTGTGTTTATAGTTTCCCCTGTATTTATTGTGTTCATATTTTCATCAAAAATTCTTCCTTTTGATACGAGCCTTTGGGCTAGTTTAGGCTCCATTTCTAGGTAATGAACTAGAAAAATTTGTATTTTTTTCCCTACAATTGCTTTGTGTTTTTTTAGTGTAAATGGCAATTTTTTATCCTGTGCTTTTTTAGAAATCTGTTATTTTTTATCGGATTTTTTAATTTTAGATTTTGTCTTTTTAGATACAATATCATACTTATATTAATAATAATTTTAACATAATTTTAACAAAAGTTGATAACAAGGGACATACATGGTAGAAAGATATGCTAGAGAAGAAATGAGTTCAAAATGGACTCAACATGCAAGATATGCAGCATGGTTAGAAGTTGAAAAAGCAGCAGTAAAAGCTTGGAATAAAATTGGTCTAATTCCAGATGAAGATGCTAGAAAAATCGTTGAAAATGCTACTTTTTCAGTTGAAAGAATCGAAGAAATCGAAGCTGTTACTAAGCATGACTTAATTGCATTTAATACAAGCGTATCGGAAAGTTTAGGTGAAGAAAGCAGATGGTTCCACTATGGTATGACAAGTTCAGATGCTGTTGATACAGGTGTTGCTTTACAA
>CAZDFZ010000201.1:0-3212 GCA_964504855.1 uncultured Aliarcobacter sp. | reverse complement strand
GGAGCGACGAAAGTTGCTCCTTTTTTTATGCCTTTTTTTATAAAAAAACTATACAATACTTTATGAAATTTTTAACCTTTTACCTATTAATAATAACTTATCTAAGTGCTAATACATTAAATCTGTCAATGAGTTCTAGTCCTAGCAGACTAAATCCTATATTAGCTAATGATAGTGCTAGTTCTGAAATATCAGATTGGCTATTCAATGGTCTATTTAAATATGATAAAAATGGAAACTTAACAGTTGAATTAGCAAAATCTTATAACTTTCAAACACCAACTAAATTAATTATAAAACTAAGAGAAGATGTTTTTTGGCATGATAAAGAAAAATTCACTTCAAAAGATGTAATTTTCACTTACGAAAAGATTATTGATCCAAAAGTATTAAACTCAATTAAATCAAATTTTACACAAGTTGAAAGTGTAAAAGCTCTTGATGATTATACTATCGAGGTTATCTATAAAAAACCATATTTTAAAGCTATTGAAACATGGATGGTTGGGATTTTACCTTACCACATTTTAAAAGATGAAAAAGATTTAATGACTAGCTCTTTTAATAAAAATCCTATTGGAACGGGTTCATATAAATTAAAAGAGTTTAAACAAGGACAAGATATTGAATTAATAGCAAATGAAAATTATTTTGAAGGAAAACCAAAAATTGAAAAAATCTTATATCAATTTTTACCAGATCCTAATACATCATTTTTATATTTAAAACAAAAAAAATTAGATATTGGAGGATTAACTCCAATTCAAGTTGATAGACAACTAGATGATAATTTCAAAAATAACTACGCTATTTTACAAAAACCTAGTTTTTCATACACATATTTAGGATTTAATTTAAAAAATGAAAAATTTAAAGATATAAAAATTAGAAAAGCACTTTCATATGCAATAAATCGACAAGAGTTGGTTGATATTTTATTTTTTGGTTATGGAAAAGTTTGCAATGGGCCATTTTTACCAGACTCATTTGCATATAATGAAGAAGTAGAAACTCCAAAACAAGATATTGAAATGGCAAAAAAACTTTTAAAAGAGGCTGGTTATGATGAAAATCATCCATTTACTTTTGAAATTGCTACAAATACAGGAAATGATATTAGAACTAATGCAGCTCAAATTTTACAATATCAGCTTCAAAAAGCTGGAATTATTATGAATATAAGAGTTATGGAGTGGCAAGCTTTTTTAAATACAATCGTTCATCCACGAAATTTCGAAGCGGTACTTCTTGGTTGGTCATTGGCTCTTACACCTGATGCTTATCCTCTTTGGCACAGTTCTAGCTCAAAACTTGGAGGATTTAATTTGGTTTCATACTCTAATCCTGAAGTTGATAAGCTAATAGAGCAAGGAATAAATGCTATAAATAGAGATGAGTTAGGAATTATTTATAAAGAAATCTTTAAAAAAATCAGTGATGATTTACCTTATTTGTTTTTATATATTCCAGATTCAATTACTGTTGTAAATAAAAATATAAAAAATATTGAACCTTCTGTTATTGGTATTATGCATAACCAAAAAGATTGGGAAATAGAAAAATAGGACAAATATGAATAAAAATAAAATTATACTTTTTGATTTAGATGGAACATTGATTGATTCAACTGATGCAATAATTTCTACATTTAATCACTCATTTAAAGAATTAAATTATGACTTTAAAGGTAGTGATGAAAATATAAAATCACTAATTGGTTATCCTCTTGATATTATGTATAAACAATTAGGCGTAGATGAAGAAAAAGTTTGGGATTTTGTCGATGCTTATAAAAATAGATATAGAATAATTTCAAAAGAACAAACAACACTTTTAGAAGATGCTTTTGAAGCAGTTAAATTAGCTTCACAATTTGCAAGGGTTAGCGTGGTTACAACAAAAACAAGAGCTTATACAATGCCTTTACTTGAACATTTTGATATTGCACAATTTTTTGAAATAGTAACTGGAAGAGAAAATGTAGAAAATCCAAAACCACACCCTGAACCTATTTTAATTACACTGGAACAAATGAATTATAATAAAGATTTACACGAAGTTTGGATGGTAGGTGATACAAAGCTTGATTTGATTGCTGCAAATGAAGCGAATGTTAATTCTGTAGGTGTTTTATGTGGATATGGAGAAAAAGAAGAATTATTACTGTACACTAAGTACGTAAAAAACAACTCTCTTGATGCAGTGAATTTTATAAATAATTTTTAGAATTAAAAATTCTTTTTCTTAATTGTTAAGATTAGTTACATTTTTTTACCAAAACTTAAGAATTAAAGTTACTATAAGCTAAAAACTTCTATAATACAACAGACTAATTAGATTTTTTAAGTCAAATTTAATATTAATAATTAAGGAGAGCCTCTATGTTAGAAATTAGATGGCATAGCCGTGCAGGTCAAGGTGCTGTAACAGGTGCTAAAGGTCTTGGTGCGATTGTTGCAGAATCAGGAAAACAAGTTCAAGCATTTGCATTTTATGGTTCAGCAAAAAGAGGTGCATCGATGACTGCTTATAATAGAATCGATGACGAACCAATTTTAAATCACGAAAAATATATGCAACCAGATTTTGTTTTTATTCTTGATCCAGGTCTTGCAATTACAGATAATATTACAGCTAATGGTAAAGATACTACTAAATATATTATTACTACTCACCTTAGTAAAAAGGAATTAATCTCTTTAGTTCCAACTCTTCAAGGTATTGAAGATAGAGTATTCGTTCTTGACTGTTTCCAAATTGCAAGGGATACTATTGGTAAAGCTATTCCAAATACACCTATGCTTGGAGCATTTATGAAAGTTAGCGGAATGTTCGAACTTGATTATTTTAAAGACAAAATGAAAAGCGTTCTAAAAAAATTGCCACCAAACTTAATCGAAGCAAACATGGTAGCAATCCAAAGAGCTTATGACGAAGTTCAATAAAGGATATAAAAATGAGTAAACCTATAAGTGAAATGGGATGGGATGAATTAGCACCAGGTGCTATTCTTTATACATTCGATGGAGATATAAATTATAATATTGCAGATATTCAACCTGAAGATAGAATGTATTCAGAAACAAGTTCTAAAGGTATGAGCGTTGGAGACTGGAGAGTTTTAAAACCAGTTTGGAATTCAGAGACTTGTATTGACTGTCAAAACTGCTGGATTTTCTGTCCGGATACATCTATTATTGCTAGAAATAAAG
>CAZDFZ010000200.1:0-3221 GCA_964504855.1 uncultured Aliarcobacter sp. | reverse complement strand
AGAATGTATGACTTGGTTTTATCTCAACTTATTTTTATGGATTCGTTACAAACAAATAACCTAATGGATAATATAAATCCATATATCACTGCTCCTGAAATAAATGCTTGTTTATCAAGACAATCTTATGAAGAAGCAAATCACTCTAAATCATACGCAGTTATGGTTGAGTCAATATCTGATAATACAGATCAAATCTACGATATGTGGAAAAATGATATAAAACTTAGAGAAAAAAACAACTATATTGCAGAAGTTTACAAAAATCTTTCAGGTGAAATCACAGATGAGAAAATCGTATTAGCACTTTTTGCAAATCAGATTTTAGAAGGTCTATATTTTTATGCTGGATTTGCAGCTATGTATGCCCTTGGAAAATCAGGAAAAATGCTTGGAAGCTCACAAATGATTAGATTCATACAAAGAGATGAAGTAACACACTTATTACTTTTCCAAAACATGATTAATAGTGTAAGAAAAGAGAGACCTGAACTTTTTACAGCTGAACTTGAAGAGACTGTAAGAGGAATGTTTAGAAAGGCTGTAGAGCTTGAATCATCTTGGGGGTCATATATTACTCAAGGACAAATTCTAGGGTTTACAGACGCTATTATCAAGCAATATATCCAATATCTAGCAGACAAAAGATTAGAAGCTGTTGGATATAAAGCAGAATACAATGTAAAACACCCTATTCCATGGGTAGATGGATATGCTTCATTTAACGACCAAAGAACGAATTTCTTTGAAGGAAATGTTGTGAATTATAGTAAGGGAAGTATAGATTTCGATGACTTCTAGAATTATGTGTTGAAGTTTTAAAACGCCACATAATTAAAAATTTAATGTTTAGGTGATAATTAAACAAAAGTTACCGATTTAATAAAAAACCGATAACAGATGCTTTTGTTTTGGCGAATAAAATACTATCTGATATCTTCTTTATTAATCATAAATTTTTTGTTTAATTGTTAAATCAAAAAACAACAAGAATATCTTGTTGTCCAATTTTTCAAGGAATAAAATGAAAAATATGCAAGATTTAATTAATTTAGTAATCAAAATTTTATCAAAGTTAAATCATATTGATATGGATATATCAATAAGTATAATCATCAATATGAATAATTTTTAAAAGTAAGATAGTATATCTTTTGCTTTTTAGTGTAATTTTCTGGGTAATCACTCCCATAAAATAAAGATGTTTTTTAAGTTGATAAAATATTAACATAAGTTAATAATTGTGTCAATAAATAATTAAAATATTATTTTAAAAACAAACTTTTTAGCTAAAATTACAAAAACAAAAAAGAGCAAAAATGGCACTAGAAATAGAGAGAAAATATCTTATTGATTTAGAAAAAATCAGCCCTTTAGAAAATGGCATTAGAATAAAACAAGGTTATTTATCTACAGATAAAAATTCAGTTGTAAGAGTGCGAACTAAAAATGACAAAGCATATCTAACTATAAAAGGCTCAAATAGCGGAATTGCTAGACTTGAATTTGAGTATGAGATTCCACTTAATGAAGCAAATGAGATGATAGAAAAACTTTGTAAAAAGCCTGTGATTGATAAGACTAGATATATTATAAACTATGAAAATCACACTTGGGAAGTTGATGTTTTTTATGGGGATAATGATGGTTTAGTTGTGGCAGAAGTTGAGCTTTCTAGTGAAGATGAAAAGATAAATCTTCCAATATGGATAAAAGAAGAAGTAAGCCATGATGAGAGATATTTCAATTCAAATCTTATGAAACATCCATACAAAGATTGGATTAAATAAAGGAGATTTTCTCCTTTATTTTTAAGCGATTAGTAGTTTTTCTAAATCATCTTTTACATTTGTTGTAAGTGTTAAGTTGAAGTTTTCAGCTAAGAAATTGAAAATATCTTCATTTACAAATTGTGGTGGTTTTGGTCCAAGATAGATATTTTTTACACCTAAAGAGAATAATGCTAATAAAATAATTACAGCTTTTTGCTCCATCCATGATAATACAATAGATACTGGTAAATCATTGATTGGTGTGTTTAATGCTCCACTTAAAGCTTTAGCGATTTCAACTGCACCATTACTATCATTACATTGACCTAAATCTAAATATCTAGGGATTCCTGTTCCTTCGATTTCTCCAAAATCAATATCATTGAATCTAAATTTTCCACAAGATGAAGTGATAATCACACAATCTTTTGGTAAAGATGAAGTTAATTCTCTATAATACTCTCCACCACGTCCTGGAGCATCACAACCAGCAACTACAAAGAATTGTTTGATTTTTCCTTCTTCTAAAGCTTTTAAGATTTGAGGAGCAAGTGTTAAAACTGTTTTGTAGTGGTGACCAGTTGTTAAAGTTGTAGTTTCATTGAAATCAACTCCATTTGCATCTTCACACTCTAAAGTTCTTTTGATTAGTGCATCAAAATTATCATCAACGATTGGTGTTGAACCTTCAACACCCACAATTTTATATGTAAATAATCTATCTAAATATCCACAATCTTTTTTAGGAGGAACTATACAGTTTGTATTTACTACAAAAGTTCCAGGAAATTTTTCCATTAATTTAGCTTGGTCAAACCATGCTTTTCCAACATTTCCTTTTAAGTGAGGATATTTTCTTAACTCTGGATAACCATGAGCTGGTAACATCTCTGAGTGAGTATAAATATTTATTCCTTTATCTTGTGTAGCAATCAATAATTTTTCAAAGAAATCTAAATCATGTCCAGAAACTAAAATAGCTTTCCCTTCTACTTTATTTTGAGGAACAACAACTGGCGTTGGAATACCAAATTTATTAGTGTGAGTTTCAGATAAGTGAGACATTACTTTAACCCCTGCACTTCCAATTTTCATTAATTGATTGATATGATCATTAAAATTGAAGTTTACATTTGTAAGAGTAAAATAAAGTGTTTCACTCATAACATCATCTATCTCTTTTGTAAGTTCTGGTTTGAAACTATTTAAGTGCTCTCTATAAGCACTTAAACCTTTTAATCCAAATATCATAATATCTTGAAGCCTTGATAAATTTTCATCTTTTCCACAAGTTCCTACAACTGCTCCTGTACTTCCACAACCACCTTTTTGACTCATTTCACATTGATAACAAAACATACTCATTTTTATAATCCTTAAAAAATTTTGAGAATTATATGAATTTAAAGAGTATGATACATTGATATTAATCAATGGCAATAATATTGC